>CP140044.1:0-308109 GCA_039830045.1 Buchnera aphidicola (Floraphis choui)
ATGCTATCCAAAAAAAACTTTAACGTTATAGTAGTCGGCGGAGGTCACGCAGGAACTGAAGCAGCACTAGCTGCTTCTAGAATGGGAAGTCTAACTTTATTAATTACTCAAAAAATAAATACTATTGGAACTCTATCCTGTAATCCTGCTATCGGAGGTATTGGAAAAAGTCAATTAGTAAAAGAAATTGATGCTTTAGGTGGAATTATGGCAAAAGTTACTGATCAATCAGGTATTCAATTTAGAATTTTAAATTCTAAAAAAGGCCCTGCTGTTCGTTCTACTAGAGCACAAGCTGATAGAAAAATTTATAGCAAAAATATTAAAAAATTTCTTCAGTCTCAAAAGAAACTGTTAATATTAGAAGGAGAAGTAAAAGATCTTATTATTGACCAATATAAAATAAAAGGAATTTTAATGCATGATGAAACACAATTTTTTTCTCAATCAGTTGTTTTAACTCTCGGAACATTTTTAGGAGGAAAAATTTACATCGGTTTAAATAGTTTTAGTGGAGGAAGAATAGGAGACAATGCTTCTATTAACTTGGCAAATCGATTACGAGAGTTGCCTATAAATGTATCAAGACTAAAAACAGGAACACCTCCTAGATTAGATTGTAGAACCATCAATTTTAAAATTTTAAAACCACAATATAGCGATAATCCTTTACCAAAATTTTCGTTTATGAAAGATATGTTACAACATCCTAAACAAGTTCCTTGTCACATTACATATACAAATGAAATTACCCATTCAATTATAAAAGAAAATCTTCAAAATAGTTCAATATATTCAGGAATTTTACAAGGAATAGGTCCACGTTACTGCCCTTCTATTGAAGATAAAATTGTTCGATTTTCCGATAAATCAAAACATCAAATTTTTTTAGAACCAGGAAGTTTATCTGATATTGAAATATATCCTAACGGTATTTCAACAAGTTTACCTGAAAATATTCAAAAAAAAATTATAAAATCAATAAAAGGATTAGAAAATTCTAAAATTATTCGTCCTGGATATGCTATTGAATACGATTATTTTGATCCTAGACATTTAAAATTAACTTTAGAAAGTAAATTTATTTCAGGCTTATTTCTAGCTGGTCAAATTAACGGTACTACAGGTTATGAAGAAGCTGCTTCACAAGGGTTATTAGCTGGATTAAATGCATCTTTATATGCATCAAATAAAGAACCATGGTTTCCTAAACGCAATGAAGCTTATTTAGGAGTGCTAATAGATGATTTATGTACTAAAGGAACAAAAGAACCCTATCGTATGTTCACTGCTAGAGCTGAATATCGATTAACACTTAGAGAAGATAATGCAGATTTACGTTTAACAGAAATAGGGAGAAAATTAGGATTAATAAGTGAAAAAAGATGGAAACGCTATAACCAAAAATTAGAAAATATTGAAAATGAATCAAAACGTTTAGATGACTTAGTAATCAATCCTGTTTCAAAAAATACTCATCAATTAAATAAATTTCTAAAAATAAAATTAAATGTACAATTAAGTGCAAAAGAACTATTAAAACGTCCAGAAATAACTTATAAATATTTAATGTCTTTAGAACAATTTGGTCCAGGAATAAAAGATATAGAAGCTTCTCAACAAATAGAAATCCAAGCAAAATATCAAGGATATATAGATCGACAAAAAAAAGAAATTATACAATTCATAAATAAAGAAAATATCAAATTAATTGCAATAAAAGATTATTGTGAAATAAAAGGATTATCAAATGAAGTAACTTCAAAATTAAATTATTATCGACCTCATTCCATTGGACAAGCTTCTAGAATTTCTGGGATTACACCAGCTGCTATTTCAATTTTATTAATTTATTTAAAAAAACAAAATGTATAATAATTTTAAAAATCTTCTTTAAAATTTTTATTACTAGTAATAAATTAATTAAGTTTAATAAATTTATATCTTCAATTTAATAGTATTTATATATCTAATTTCTATTAACTTAATATCGATGTTTCAGTTATAATTAATATATATCTCTAAATGCAAATTACTAAGAATTAGGCATTTTATCACTTTAGATATTAATTCAATTGTATTATAAAATATTTAATGTCTATATAATTTATAAAGGTAATCTTCAAAATGGTTGTAGAAAAAGAACTTAATTTATCACAATATATTAATCATCATTTACACCATTTACAATTAAATTTATGTACTTTAAAAATATCTAACGTTAACGAACATTTTACTAATTTTTGGACTATTAACATTGATTCAATGTTTTTTTCTACCATTTTAGGGCTAATGTTTTTATTTTTTTTCTTCAAAGTCGCACAAAAATGTACTAGTGGCATTCCCAATAAATCACAAGCTACAATCGAAATAATTGTCAATTTTGTAAATAAAAGTGTAAACGACGTTTGTAATAATACTAATCCATTACTTGCTCCATTATCATTAACTATTTTCTCTTGGATTTTTTTAATGAACTTGATGGATCTTTTACCTATTGATTATATACCTTTCATTTTCAAATTTTTATTCGGGTTTTCCACCATGAGAACCGTTCCAACTGCTGATATTAATATTACTATTTCAATGGCATTAACTATTTTTGTTTTAATGATATATTATAGTATTAAAATTAAAGGTATAAAAAATTTTTTAAAAAGCTTTTTTATTCAACCGTTCCAACATCCAACCTTTTTCATTTTTAATGTCCTATTGGAAATTATAGGATTATTGTCCAAACCTATTTCTTTAGGACTACGTTTATTTGGCAATATGTATGCTGGAGAAATGATTTTTATTTTAATTTCAGGTTTATTACCATGGTGGATGCAATGGTTTTTAAGCCTTCCTTGGGCTATTTTCCACATTTTAATTATTTTACTACAATCTTTTATATTTATGACATTAACAATAGTATATGTATCTATGGCTACCCAAGATCACTAAAATAATACTCAAAATATTCATAAAGGAAAATTAATATGCAAAATATAAACCCAGATATGTTGTATATATCAGTAGCTATCATGATAGGACTAGCAGCAATAGGTGCTGCCATTGGAATTGGTATACTCGGTAGTAAATTTTTAGAGGGAGCTGCGAGACAACCAGATTTAATACCTTTATTGCGTACTCAATTTTTTGTAATTATGGGGTTAGTCGATGCTATTCCTATGATCGCTGTAGGATTAGGTTTATATATGTTATTTGCAATTACATAGTTTTTAGAACATTCATATTAACTAATCTATTTTAAAATTTATATATAGATCTTTACGTTATTTACTGAAGTGACGTAAAGATATAACTCTTTTTAAAGGTAAAATACTATGAATCTCAATGCAACTATTATAGGTCAGGCTATCTCGTTTTTTTTATTTACTTTTTTTTGTATGAAATATATTTGGCCTCCTATTATGTTTGCTATAAAAAATAGACAAAAAGAAATATCAGATTCTTTATTATATATTAAAAACAGTAAAAAAAAATTAGATTCCTACCGAAATAAAATAGATGATGAAATAAATATTATAAGAAATAAAACTAAAACAATGATTGATCAAGCAAAAAAAAAGAAAATTATAATTTTAAATGAAGCACACGTTCAAGCACAAAAGGAAAGGGAAAAAATTCTAGAAAAAACCCAATTTGATGTAAAAATTGCATATCAACAATTACGACATAAATTAATTAAAGAAATTAGTCAAATAGCTATTAATATTTCTGAAAAAATAATAGAACACAAAATCAATAATGAAAAAACACAAAATATTATTGATAGCTTAATTAAAAAACTATAAGGAAATGTAATTTATGATAAAATTTAGAAGTATAGCTCATCCATATGCTCAAGCAATTTATGATTTTTCTATATCTCGCCATTCGTTTGATTCTTGGAAAAATATGTTAGAATATATGGTAAAAATTTCTAATCACGAAGAAGTTAGAAAAATAATCTCAAGTATGTCTTTTTTTCAACAATTAGCTAACTTTTTTATTTCTATTTGTAAAGATGAAATAGATGAATATGGAAAAAATTTTATTAAAATTTTAGTACAAAATAAACGTTTAATTTTATTAGAAAGCATATATTTGGAATTTATAGAAATATGTAATACTAATAATAATATTAAAAACGTTACAATTATTTCTGCTCATAATTTACACTCAAAACAACTAAACTATATCAATATAATATTAAAAAAACGTTTATCTAAAAAAATAAACATAAAATGTAAAATTGACAAAAATTTAATTGATGGATTTATTATTAAATTTGACGATACAGTTATTGATTTATCTATTCAATTTCAACTAAAAAATTTATTATATTTTTTACAAAATTAAGAAGAAAATATGCAATTAAATTCTAATGAAATAAGTGAATTAATAAAAAAAAGAATTATTCAATATAATATTACTAGTAATACTTATAATGAAGGAACAATTACTTCAGTTAGTGATGGAATTATACGTATTTATGGTTTATCAAACGTCATGCAAGGAGAAATGATTTTATTACCCAATGATCGATACGCTATAGCATTGAATTTAGAAAAAGATTCCGTGGGTGGAGTAGTGATGGGTGAATATAGACATATCTCTGAAGGATCTAAAGTTCAATGTACTGGACGTGTATTTGAAGTCCCAGTAGGTCTTAACTTTTTAGGACGTGTAGTAAATGCTTTAGGAGTGCCTATTGATGGTAAAGGATCAATTAAAGAAACAAAATTTTTACCTATAGAATCTTCTGCTCCAGATGTTATTAGTAGAGAAAAAATAAATCAACCATTACAAACAGGTTATAAATCAATTGATTCAATGATTCCTATAGGACGCGGTCAACGCGAACTAATTATTGGAGATCGTCAAACTGGAAAAACAGCTTTAGCTATCGATACAATAATTAATCAAAAATCATTTAATGTAAAGTGTATTTATGTTGCTATTGGACAAAAATTTTCAACAATTTCTTATGTTGTTAAAAAATTAGAAGAAAATAATGCGCTAAAATATACAATTGTCGTTGTTGCATCTGCTTCTGAAGTTGCTTCTTTACAATATTTAGTACCATATTCTGGATGTGCTATGGGAGAATATTTTAGAGACTGTGGAGAAGATGCTTTAATTGTTTATGATGATTTATCTAAACACGCAGTAGCATATAGACAAATTTCTTTATTATTAAGACGCCCTCCGGGAAGAGAAGCATTTCCTGGTGATATATTTTATCTTCATTCTCGATTATTAGAAAGATCATGCAAAGTGAATGCTGATTATCTCAATGAAATTATGAAAAAAAAAATTGATAATAGAACAGGTTCACTAACAGCATTACCTATTATTGAAACTCAAGGTGGAGATGTATCTTCTTTTATACCTACTAATGTCATTTCTATTACTGATGGACAAATATTTTTGGAATCAAATTTATTTAATTCTGGAATTCGTCCAGCTATTAATCCTGGAATTTCAGTATCTCGAGTAGGTAGTTCTGCTCAAAATAAAATTATTCAATACGTTTCTTCTGGAATTCGTACAACATTAGCTCAATATCAAGAATTAGCTGCTTTTTCACAATTTTCATCTGATTTAGATGAAAATACTCGAAATCAACTGATTCACGGAAAAAAATTAATTGAAATTTTGAAACAAAAACAATATCAACCTATGTCAATTGCAGAACAAGCATTAATTCTCTTTTCAGTTAATCAAGGTTTTATAAATGATATTACTATAGAAAAAATAATAAATTTTGAAGAATCATTAATTTCTTTTGCTAATGAACAATTTTCTAAATTTATGAAAGAAATTAACATTCACGGAAATTTTAATAAAGAAATTAAAAATCAATTAATTACTATAATCAATACTTTTAAATCAACTCAATATTGGTAATTTACAAAAAATTTTATAAGTTTAAGAGAAAAGTTTATGTCTAAAATTAAAAATATTCAAGACAAAATTAATTGCATAAAAAATACACAAAAAATTACTAAAGCAATGGAGATGGTTTCCATTTCAAAAATGAAAAAGGCAGAAGTTAAAATGAATTCTGGACGTCCATATTTAGAAGTTATTAAAAAAATTATAAATAATATTACATGCAATAATACTAAATACCAGCATTCATATTTAGAAAAGAGATCAGAGAAAGCTATTGGAATTATTATTATTTCAACAGATCAAGGATTATGTGGACATTTAAATACAATATTATTTAAAAAAATTATAAAATTTATTAAAAATTATAAAACAAAAAATATTATAAATAATTTATATATTATTGGATCAAAAGGATTTTCATTTTTCCAACCTTATTCTAAAAATATAGTATATCATAAAAAAGATACAAAGAATAACTATGAATTTTTTAATTATTTAAAATTTATTAATATATTATTAAATGATTATAATACAAAAAAAATTGATACATTGTTTCTTTTTTATAATCAATTTAAGAATACTTTTATTCAAACTCCACTAACTGTAAAATTATTGCCATTATCATATAAAAAAATATACCAAAATCATAATCATTGGGATTATATTTATGAAGCTAGTTCACAACTTTTATTAAATGAATTATTGAATAAATATATAGGATTTCAAATATATCAAGCTATTTTAGAAAATTATACATGTGAGCAAACTGCTCGGATGATGGCAATGAAGCAAGCTACAGATAATAGTAGAGATTTAATTAAAGATTTACAAATTATTTATAATAAAGCACGTCAAGATAATATTACACAAGAATTAACTGAAATTATTTCAGGCGCTGCTGCAGTCTCATTAAATTAATTAGATAATCAGGGGTATATCTTCATATGGCCATTGGAAATATCGTCCAAATTATTGGTGCAGTTATTGACGTTGAATTTCCTTATAATGCAATACCAAAAATATATAATGCACTATCTGTTCAGAATAAAAATAAAACTTTAATTTTAGAAGTACAACAACAATTAGGATCAGGAATAGTTAGAACGATTGCAATGGGATCATCCGATGGATTAAAAAGACATTTACCAGTATTAGACTTACAACATGGCATAAAAGTTCCTGTAGGAGCATCTACATTAGGTCGTATTATAAATGTATTAGGTGAACCTATAGATATGAAAGGTCCTTTAAGAAGCATAGACGAAAACGACATAGAACATTGGGAAATTCATCGAATAGCTCCTGGATATGAAGAACAATCAAATTCTTATACAATTTTAGAAACAGGAATTAAAGTAATTGATTTAATTTGTCCTTTTTCAAAGGGAGGAAAAGTTGGTTTATTTGGAGGAGCTGGAGTTGGTAAAACAGTAAATATGATGGAGTTAATTAGAAATATTGCTATAAAACATAAAGGTTATTCAGTTTTTACTGGTGTAGGAGAAAGAATAAGAGAAGGAAATGATTTCTATCGTGAAATGAAAGATTCCAATGTATTAGAAAAAGTTTCTTTAGTTTATGGTCAAATGAATGAACCTCCTGGAAATAGGTTACGTGTAGCTTTTACTGGATTAACTATAGCAGAAAAATTCAGAGATGAAGGAAAAGATGTTTTATTGTTTATTGATAATATATATCGTTATACTTTAGCTGGAACAGAAGTATCAGCACTATTAGGACGTATTCCATCTGCGGTAGGATACCAACCTACATTATCTGAAGAAATGGGATTACTTCAAGAAAGAATAACTTCGACGAAATTAGGATCCATTACTTCTATACAAGCTGTATATGTTCCTGCTGATGATCTAACGGATCCTTCTCCAGCCACTACTTTTGCGCATTTAGATTCAACTATAACACTTAGTCGCCAAATAGCATCATTAGGAATATACCCCTCTATTGATCCTCTCAATTCTACTAGTCGGCAATTAGACCCCCAAGTTGTAGGTCAAGAACATTATGATGTTGCTGTTAATGTTCAATCAGTTTTGCAAAAATACCAAGAACTAAAAGATATTATTACTATATTAGGTATGGATGAATTATCTGAAACTGATAAGTTATTAGTATCACGAGCTAGAAAAATTCAAAAATTTTTATCTCAGCCTTTTTTTGTTGCAGAAATTTTTACAGGTTTTCCAGGAAAATATGTAACTTTAAAAGATACAATTTGTGGATTTAAAGATATTCTTAGTGGTAAATTAGATGATTACCCAGAACAAGCATTTTATATGATAGGTTCCATTGACGAAGTTGTAAAAAAATCGAAAAAATTATAAAATTGGATTGTATGAATTATGATTTGTCACTTAAATATAGTTAGTCCTAAAAATTTTATTTATTTTAAATCAATTAAAAAAATTCGAGTATCAGGAAGTAAAGGAGAACTAGGAATTTATCCAGGTCATTTACAATTATTATCATTTATTAAATCAGGAATTTTATATTGTTTAGATAAGAATAACAAAAAAAATTATATTTATTTATCAGAAGGAATTATAGAAATACAACCTATGACAATCAATATTTTAACTGACATTTTTTTAAAAATTGAAAATTTAAATGAACAATTCATTACACAAATTATAAATGATATAACAGAAGAAATAAAAAAAAGTTTTATAACAGAAAAAGAAAAATTACTAAAAAAATTGTCTTATGAATTAAAAAAATATATTTAAATTAAATAAAATTTTAAAATAAATTTATTTAATAATGTATATATTTATATAGTTTCGCGGCAGAGAATACAAATAATATAATTGTTCCTGTCGCATACGTTATATTATAAAAATAAAATTTAAATTTAAATATCAATATTTTTTGCTTTCAATGCGTGAAATTCTATAAATGATTTTCTAGGCTCAACAGCATCCCCCATAAGAGTATTAAATAATTTATCAGTAACATTTGCATCATGAATAATAACATTAAGCATTCTTCTCGTATCAGGATTCATTGTTGTTTTCCATAATTGTTCTGGATTCATTTCTCCTAATCCTTTATATCTTTGAATGAATACATTTTTTAAGGAATCATTAATTAATAATTTTAAGGTTTTTCCAAAATTTTTAATAGAATAAAATTTATTATTTCGTTCTATAAATGTATTATTACTTATTAAGTTTTGTAATTTTTTTCCTAAATAACAAATTTTTTGATATTCATAACTATTTAAAAATTCTTTGGTAAAAATATAATTTTTGTTTTCTCTATTTTTAGAATGAATAATAAACAATTCAAAATTTTTTGTAGCTGAATTATAAATAACATCAAAAGAATAGTTAGAATCATTATTGACTTTATAATTCAAATTCTCTACAAAAGTTTTACCCCAGACTTTCAAATAATTTTCATCATTTAATTGATCTAATTTAGGATGATAAAGTAATTCATCAAGAATAATTAATGAAAAATTATACTTTGTTTGATAAAAAATGTCTTGAATATTTCTATATTGTAATATTATTTTTTTTAGTTCTTTAGGAGAATTAGTGATAACATTAATATTATTATTATTTTTTAACATTATACCTTCTAATGCTAATTTGATTTTGTATTTTTCCATGGCCTTATTATCTTTAATATATTTTTCTTTTTTTCCTTTTGTAATTTTATATAATGGAGGTTGAGCAATATATAAATGTCCACGTTTAATAATTTCAGGCATATATCTATAAAAAAATGTTAGTAATAAAGTTCTAATATGGGATCCATCAATATCAGCATCTGTCATAATAATAATTCGATGATATCGCAATTTTTCTGGATTATATTCGTTTTCTCCTATTCCACAACCTAATGCTGTTATAAGTGCAGTCACTTCTTGAGAAGACAACATTTTTTCAAATTTTGCTTTTTCTACATTAAGAATTTTCCCTTTAAGAGGGAGTATTGCTTGATTTTTTCGATTTCTTGCTTGTTTTGCAGATCCCCCTGCAGAATCTCCCTCTACTAAATAAATTTCTGAAAATATAGGATCTTTTTCTTGGCAATCAGATAGTTTTCCAGGCAACATTGACAAATCTGAAAATCCTTTTTTTCTAGTAATTTCTCTTGCACGTTTTGCTGCATGCCTTATTCGAGAAGACTCTAGAATTTTTGCAATAATATTTTTAGCATCATAAGGATTCTCTAAAAGAAAATTTATTAAATATTCATTAACTAACGATTCTATTGCTGATTTTGCTTCTGATGAAACTAATTTGTTTTTAGTTTGAGAGGAAAATTTTGGATCACTAATTTTAATTGATATAATAGCTATTAATCCTTCTCTTGAATCTTCTCCTATAACATTTATTTTGTTTTTCTTTATATATTTTTCTTTATCTATATAGTTATTTATTGTTCTAGTTAATGCAGATCGAAATCCTGCTAAATGTGTACCTCCATCTTGTTGAGGAATATTATTAGTAAAACAATGTATATTTTCTTTAAATCCTTCATTCCATTGCATAGCAATTTCTACTCCAATATTATCTCTTTTAGAAGAAAAATGAAATATTTTAGAATGAATTGATTTATTTTTCCCACTTAAAAATTTAATAAATTCTTGCAATCCTCCTTGATGATGATAATTTTCACTAACATTCTTAGTAGTATCATATAAATATATTGATACTTGAGGATTTAAAAAAGAAAGTTCTTGCAATCTTTTAGATAAAATGTCAAAATTAAATTTAATAATGTTAGTAAAAATATTTAAATTTGGCCAAAATCGTACTTTTGTACCTTGTAATTTTGTTTTTCCTATGATAGATAATGGATTTTCAGGATTTCCATTATGATATATTTGTTGATATATATTTTTATTTCGATAAATATTTAATTCTAATTTTTTTGATAACGCATTAACTACTGATATACCAACTCCATGTAACCCTCCGGAAATTTCATATGAATCGTTATCAAATTTTCCTCCAGCGTGTAGGACAGTCATAATTACTTCTGCTGCAGAAACACCTTCTTCATTATGAATGTCTGTAGGAATTCCTCTTCCATCATCTTGAATAGAAACAGAATTATCAGTATGTATAGTAACTATGATTTTTTTACAAAATCCAGCCAGTGCTTCATCTATAGAATTATCTACTACTTCAAAAACCATATGATGTAATCCTGTTCCATCATTCGTGTTTCCTATATACATTCCTGGACGTTTTCGAACAGCATCTAAACCCTTTAAAATTTTAATATTTAATGAACTATAAGAATTTGACATCATCGTTCCTAATAACTTTTAAATCATATATATTTTAAAATAACATATATTAAATTCAATTATTTTATTACAAAAATATTTGTTATAGATAATATATATTTACGTAAACTTCATATTTATTAACAATAATTATCTGATTTTCGAATTATATTTTATATAATATTACAGAGAATAAGGCAATAATTTAAATATAAAACATTTAGTTTTACATTTTTAGTGGCATTAGTATATATATTAATTTATAATTTTGATGATTGTATTGAATTTGTATACTAGAATGAGAATCATTTAACGACAAACATACCTCGTTATTTTCTAAAACGTTTAAAATATCTAACATATAATATGCATTAATAGATACTTCGATATTAGTATTAATATAAATTACTTCTAATAATTCACAAGCTTTTTCATCATGTTGATTACTAGTTGTCATTTTTAATTGATTTTTATTATTTTTTATCAATACTCCTCGAAATGCTTCATTAGATAAAATTACTATTCGTGATAATGCTTCTTTGAAAAGAAATGTATTAATAATAATTTTTCTATTAGAATTTTTTAATATAATAGATGAATATTGTGGAAAATCTTCCTCGATTATTTTACTAGTAAAAACAGTATTATTTATATGTACTTGAAAATGATTATTATTCATTTTTATAAAAATTAATGTTAATGAATCATTTAGCAATCGTAATAATTCAATTACTCCTTTTCTTGGTATTATTATGGAATAATATTTACATGAATGTTTTAGTGGTGTTTTACATATTGCTATGCGATAACCATCAGTAGCTACTATATATAAATGTTGATTTCTTATTTCTAACAGTAACCCATTAAAACAATTACGCAAATCCTGGACAGCCATGGAAAATTGAGTAGAAAAAATTATTACTTTAAATATATTTTGTAAAATAGAAAAACTGATTTGATGTGTCATTGTTTGAAATCTAGGAAAGTTAAATGCAGGTAACGTTGCTAATGAATAAAAACTATTTTCCGAAAAGATTTTCAATTTATTTTGTTTCAACAATATAGTTATATCAGAATTATTAGGTAATTTTCGACATATAGCTAATATTTTTTTTCCTGATACTGTTATATTTCCTGGTATACAAGAAAAAATTTTAGATGTTTTTGTTTGAATTTCTAATTCCAAATTAGTAGAAGTTAGAAATAGAACATTATCTTTAACTTCTATCAAAATGTTTTCAAGTATAGGATATAAAGTATTTTTTGTAATTAAACTATTTACTTTTTGCAAAGAATATAATAGCTTTTTTTTTGTTATTTTAAATTTCATTGATTTATAAAAATAATGTTGTAGTAGGTTTAATAAATGTAATTTTGTAGTACGGCTTCGCTGAAATTACATTACTTTTAAATATATTTAATTTTAAATATTAAATTGGTAATTAAATACATTTTATCTTAATTTAGAAATATGTTTAGAATGAATATTAGAATAATAAATAGCATTAA
Source organism: Buchnera aphidicola (Floraphis choui) (assembly GCA_039830045.1). Taxonomy (NCBI): domain Bacteria; kingdom Pseudomonadati; phylum Pseudomonadota; class Gammaproteobacteria; order Enterobacterales; family Erwiniaceae; genus Buchnera; species Buchnera aphidicola. Next base: position 12,659 of record CP140044.1, read on the forward strand.
ATGTTATTTTAGAATCTTTTAAAAATATTATATTTAAGATAACTTGTTAAAATTTTTTTAAAATAACGAATATATGATCTTTTATTAAATTTATTTTTAAATATATTTCAAAAAAATGTATATACGTTAAATGTTTTTTATATTAAAGTGATATTTATAAATATAACTAAATAAAAAAATTTCAATATCAATTAAATGAGAATTTTATAAAATGAAACGTACTTTTCAACCTTCTATATTAAAAAGAAATAGGTTACATGGTTTTAGAAATCGAATGAGTACAAAAAATGGCCGTCATATTTTATCACGTAGACGAGCTAAACTTAGAACATACCTAACAATATCTTCTATTAAATGATTATGATAACAATGACAAAATTTTTTTTAAAAAAAAAATGAAGTTATTAACTTCTACAGATTTTGAAAATGTTTTTAACAATTCTAATAAAGTAAAATATAGAGGATTAATAATTTTAAAATGTGTAAATACATTAGCATTTCCGAGATTAGGAATTAGTATATCACAAAAATACGTTCAAAATTCATATAAAAGAAATCGAATTAAACGAATTATTAGAGAAAAATTTAGATTAATTCAATATAAATTAATAAATGCAGATTTTATAGTTATTATAAATTCACGTTTTATAAATATAAATTATACATTACTAAAAAAGAATTTGGATAACTTATGGGCTGTTTATTATCAATGATTTCTCAATTTTTTATTATAATAATCCTATTTTATCAACGTTTTATTAGTATTCTATTCATTCCAAGCTGTCGTTTTCAGCCTACTTGTTCGCATTACGCTTTACTTGTATTGCGTCATTATTGTTTAGTAAAGGGATGTTATTTAATAATAAGGAGAATATTAAAATGTCATCCTTTTCATCCTGGTGGTTGTGATAATATACCTAAAAAAATTCAAAATAGAAGAGAATATTAATATGGATTTACAGCGTAGTATTTTAATGTTTGGATTTTTTTTTATTTTATTTTTGATTTGGGAAATTTGGAAATTTAGTTTTTATCCTCAAAGTAATCAATTTTCTCAATATCATAGTAATAGTTTAATAAATAATTATGATACAAATAATATTATAGTTAAAACTAACGTTTTAAATGTGAAAATTAATTTAAATGGTGGAGATATAGAACAAGTACAACTATTAAAATTTAAAAATAAACTAAATTCTTCTGAACCATTAGTATTATTAGATACTAAAAACGATTTTTTATATCAGACAAGAAGTGGATTATTAAGAACAAATAACATCAATGATTTTAATTCTCAAGAAAAGTTAATTTATACAGTCCAAAAAACATATTTTAAGTTTAAAGAAAACCAACAGGAACTAAAAGTTCCTTTAACTTGGATATCGAATAATAGAATAAAATATATTAAAACGTTTATTTTTAAACCCAATACATACGATATTAAAGTCGAACATCAAATATTTAATGAAACTAATAAAAATTTAGAAATTTCTGTATTTGGTGGATTAAGACAAACTGTTTTAATTCCTTATAAAACTAATACTAGCAATAATTTTTCTTTACAAACTTTTCGAGGTGCAGCATATTCTACGGATGAAAGCAAGTATGAAAAATATCAATTTGATTCTATTCTTCAGCAAAAAAATTTAAATATTACTACTCATAGTGGATGGATAGCAATGTTGCAGCAATATTTTGTAACAGCGTGGATCCCTAATAGTACTAAATTATATACATTATATACTACTAAAATTAATAATAATACAGTTGAGGTTGGGTTCTATTCAAATGAAATGCATGTGAAACCATATAGTAAAGTTACATATAACTCAACATTATGGATAGGGCCAGAAATTCAAGAAGAAATGGCTAAATTAGCACCTAATCTTGATTTAACTGTTGATTATGGATGGTTATGGTTTTTATCTCAACCATTATTTAAATTATTGAAGTATTTACACAATATTGTTGGTAATTGGGGTTTATCAATTATTTTGATTACCTTTATTATAAGAGGATTGATGTATCCTTTAACTAAGTCTCAATATAACACAATGGTTAAAATAAAAAAATTGCAACCAAAAATTAATGCAATAAAAGAAAATTATGAGAATAACAAACAAAAGATGAGTGAAGAAATATTAAATTTGTATAAACATGAAAAAGTAAATCCTTTAGGTGGATGTTTTCCTTTATTAATACAAATGCCTATTTTCCTAGCACTATATTATATGTTAGTTAACGCAGTGGAACTGCGGCATGCGCCATTTATTTGGTGGATAAAAGATTTATCAGATCAAGATCCATACTATATATTGCCTATTTTAATGGGTATTACGATGTTTCTTATCCAACAGATTACGCCTAATGATATAACAGATCCTATTCAGAAAAAAATTATGAATGTCGTTCCAATAATATTTACATTATTTTTTTTATGGTTCCCTTCTGGATTAGTGTTATATTATATTGTTAGTAATTTAGTAACAATCATGCAACAAAAAAGTTTTTTTAATTATTCTAAAAATATTGAAAGTTAATATGAAATAATTAGAATAATAAATAAAAACTAAAAATTAATAAATTTACATATAAAAATTGTATTGGTTATGTAAAAACTTTATAAGGAATATTTATAAAATATGACCTATAAGAATGATACGATTGTTTCAAGAGTAACGCCTGAAGTGCGATGTAATATTGGAATAATTAGAATTTCTGGACCTTTAGCTTTTCAGGTTTCTATACAAGTATTAGGAAAAATTCCTTTATCCAGATATGCTAGTTATTTACCTTTCTTAGATTCTTCAGGAAAAATTTTAGATTATGGTATTGCGTTATGGTTTCCTAAACCACATTCTTTTACTGGTGAAGATAGTTTAGAGTTACAAGGTCACGGTAATCCAATAATAATAGATTTATTAATTGCTAGTATACTAACTATTTCTAATGTTCGGTTAGCTAAACCAGGAGAATTCTCCGAACGGGCTTTTTTAAATGGGAAGATAGATTTAGTACAAGCAGAATCTATAGTTGACTTAATCAATGCTACTTCTGAGCAGTCTGCACGTGCTGCTTTACGATCTTTACAAGGTTTATTTTCTTTTCATGTTAATAATTTAATTAAAAAATTCATTAAATTTAGAGTAATGATAGAAACATTAATTAATTTTTCTGAAGACGAAATAGAGTTAGATTATAAATATAATATTAAAAACGAAATTAATAAATTAATAAATTTGTTAAATAATATCTATAATATATCCACTCAAGGAGCTGTTTTACGTGAAGGAGTAAAAATAGTTATATGTGGTCATCCTAATTCAGGAAAATCAAGTCTATTAAATTCTTTATCTTGTACTAATCGAGCAATAGTTACTGACATTCCAGGTACTACTCGTGATGTTATTTATGAATGTATAAATATTCGTGGAGTATTGTTTCATCTAGTAGATACGGCAGGTTTACGTTTAACTAAAGATTTAGTAGAACGTATAGGTATAGAGTTTGCTTGGAAAGAAATTAATTTAGCTGATCATATATTATTTATTATTGATGGTTCTTCTAGTAAAAATGATCAAACAAAAAATTATACTGAATTCTTGAGCATGCTATCAAAGAATATAAATATTACCGTTGTTTTTAATAAATTGGACCTTAAAAATTTTAAGGTTTATATTAATGATTTTAAAAAACATAATTATATTTTAGTTTCAGCAAAAACTGGACGAGGAATTGAAAAATTACGAAAACATTTATATGATATTTATAAAACTAATAAAATTTTTGATGATAATGAGAGTATTTTTTTAGCTAGACGTCGTCATATTGATATTTTATTAAAAATTTTAAATTGTATAAAAGAAAGCAAAAAAAATTGGAAAAAATATCATAATATTGAATTATTAGCAGAAGATATACGTATTTGTCAAGACTTGTTAAATAGTATCACAGGATCATTTACTTCGGATCAACTATTATCTGATATTTTTTCTAATTTTTGTATTGGAAAATAAATTTTTTGATATATTCTTAGTAAATTTTATACGTGAAACGATGACATATTTTAAAAAATGTAATCGGTTAATATTTAAAAATTATTCGAAATAATATAAGAACTAGTTTATTGTAGATTACAATTTTTATCGTCTAATTTTAAAAATAAAATTTATTAAAAATTTTTAAAATATTTATTTTATTAATTTATAAATTATAATTTAGCTAATTTCAGTTTTTGTATTATAAGTATAATTAAAGTTATATTAATTTTAAAAAAAGACGTTTATATAAGAGTATTTATAATATATTTTAACTCATTGTGTAAATTTCATAGAAAATTTATAGTATTTAAAGAAACGTTATAAATTTTTGGAACAATTATTTTTCTATTTTATTTTTTATTAAATATTCGAAACATCTTTATATGAAAATTTAAGTAAGTATAGAAAGGCTCTTCAAAATACAAATAAAAAATAATAGTAATAATATTTAAGTTTTTACCTTTAGACATAAACCTTATTTTAAATTTAGTATAAATATCTTATAAATATATTTTATTTGCCTTTATTTATTTGCCTGGAGGCGGAATTGAACCACCGACACGAGGATTTTCAGTCCTCTGCTCTACCAACTGAGCTATCCAGGCAAATGAAATACTTTTATTTAAACATCAATAATTTAATAGTGTCAATAACTATTTATATAAGTTTAATACTTATATGAAATATATATAAATTTATGATATCATAAATAAAATATTCAATACATCTTAAATTTAAAATTTACGAATATTTTATTAACTTTATCAATAAATTTTTAATTTAAATTAGCTTAGAATAATAAAAATTTTTATTATTGATACTTGAAAGTTTGAATTAAGATCCCTATATTCTATAGTAGGAAATGTTGAAAATTAGGTGTGATTTTAAATTTTATTTGTTAAAAGGAGAAAATATTGAATGAAAATTCGTCCACTACACGATCGTGTTATTGTTAAGCGTCAGGAAACAGAATCTAAATCGGCAGGTGGCATCGTACTTACAGGATCAGCTGCAGCGAAGTCTACTCGCGGTACAGTTATGTCTGTAGGAAAAGGTCGAATTTTAGATAATGGAAATATAAAACCCCTAGATGTAAAAGTGGGTGATGTAGTTATCTTTAATGAAGGTTATGGTGCAAAAATAGAAAAGATTGATAATGAAGAATTATTAATTTTAACTGAAAGTGATATATTAGCAATTGTTGAAGATTAATTTTTAATGTTTGCCAAACAAAACCATATTTTAAGTTTAAGGAAAAAATGCAATGGCCGCTAAAGACGTAAAATTTGGAAATGAAGCTCGTGTTAAAATGCTTCGAGGTGTTAATGTATTAGCCGATGCAGTAAAAGTAACTTTGGGTCCGAAAGGTAGAAATGTTGTTCTAGATAAGTCTTTTGGAGCACCTAGTATTACAAAAGATGGTGTATCTGTCGCTCGTGAAATAGAACTAGAAGACAAATTTGAAAACATGGGCGCTCAAATGGTGAAAGAAGTAGCTTCTAAAGCCAATGATGCAGCTGGTGATGGTACTACTACAGCAACGTTATTAGCGCAAGCAATTGTAAATGAAGGTTTGAAAGCTGTAGCTGCTGGTATGAACCCGATGGATCTAAAAAGAGGTATTGATAAGGCAGTTATCGCAGCAGTAGAAGAATTAAGATGTTTATCAGTTCCATGTTCAGATTCTAAGGCTATTACTCAAGTTGGTACTATTTCCGCTAATGCTGATGAAAAAGTAGGTATGTTAATTGCAGATGCAATGGAAAAAGTAGGAAAAGATGGAGTTATTACTGTCGAAGAAGGTACTGGTTTACAAGATGAATTAGAAGTAGTAAAAGGTATGCAATTTGATCGAGGTTATTTATCTCCGTACTTTATAAATAAGGCAGAAACAGGCATTGTAGAACTAGATAATCCTTATATTCTAATGGCAGATAAAAAGATATCTAATGTTCGAGAATTACTTCCATTGTTAGAAGCAGTAGCAAAATCAGGTAAACCTTTATTAATTATTTCAGAAGATTTAGAAGGTGAAGCATTAGCTACTTTAGTTGTGAATTCTATAAGAGGAATTGTAAAAGTAGCAGCAGTAAAAGCTCCTGGATTTGGTGATCGTCGTAAAGCGATGTTACAAGATATTTCTATATTAACATCTGGATCTGTAATATCCGAAGAATTAGCTATGGAATTAGAAAAAGCTACTTTAGAAGATTTAGGTCAAGCAAAACGTGTAGTAATTAGTAAAGATACAACTACTATTATAGGTGGAATAGGCGAAAAATTTAATATTCAGAATAGAATTAGCCAAATTCGTCAACAAATTCAAGAAGCAACTTCTGATTACGATAAAGAAAAACTAAACGAACGTTTAGCAAAACTATCTGGTGGAGTAGCTGTATTAAAAGTAGGTGCTGCTACAGAAGTAGAAATGAAAGAGAAAAAAGCACGTGTAGAAGATGCCTTACATGCAACTCGTGCTGCTGTAGAAGAAGGTGTCGTTCCAGGTGGTGGAGTAGCTTTAGTAAGAGTAGCTGCTAAAATTTCTAATTTGTTAGGTCAAAATGAAGATCAAAATGTAGGAATACGAGTAGCTCTTCGAGCTATGGAAGCTCCATTACGTCAAATTGTATCTAATTCTGGTGAAGAACCTTCTGTTGTAACTAATAATGTTAAAGATGGCAAAGGCAATTACGGGTACAATGCTGCTACAGATGAATATGGAGATATGATACATTTTGGTATTTTAGATCCTACAAAAGTAACTCGTTCAGCATTACAGTATGCTTCTTCCGTTGCTGGGTTAATGATAACAACAGAATGCATGGTTACAGATTTACCAAAAGAAGATAAACCTGATTTAGGTGGTGCTCCGTCTACTCCTGGAATGGGTGGAATGGGTGGAATGATGTAATTTTTTAAAAATTTTAGTGTATTACTCTAAAATTTCTCTTCTTTAAATTTATAATTTAAGAAGAGAAATTTTAGATTTTTAAAATTCATATTTATAGTGCAATTTTAAAATTGCATTTAAATAGAAGTTTGAATAAAAACATATAAATCATAAATGTAACATATTTAATAATCATATTAAAGTTACATGAAATAATATTGTTTTAATTAGTTAGTGGTTAAATAAAAGTATTTTTATTTTATTAAATAAAATTGAAGATTTAACTTTAAAAGTTTAAAATATAGTTAATAAAAAATTATTAAAAAGATTTTTTAGTAATTTTGTATTTTTAATATTAAAAAAAATATAGTTTCTGTTATGAAGTTATATTGAGTGTTTGATAATATCATGAAATTACAAGATTAAATAATGGATATTATAAAAATTTATATTTAAATATAATAAACTATAGAAATTAATTTTTAAAATTTAAAAATATTGGTGTTTACCACCTTTGTATGTGTCTTCTATAACTATCCCATTCAAAAGTTAACCATAAACTATTTCCTAATCGCATGCGATCAATAACACGTTCGCCTAAAAGTATTTTTAATCCTCTATAATCTAAATTCGATAGCATTCCAGTTGAACGTTTGGAAGACGATCTTCTATCTACAATTTGATTAATAATAATTTTTTCATATCTTGATTCTATTTGCATTCCTATTTCATCAATCATTAGTAAATCTACATTGCTTAAATTATTTAGCAAATCTTCTTCAGTTGTATTATTATTATTATTAAAAGTACTTTTTATATTAGACATTAAATCTGCAACTGTTATAATTAATACACTTTTTCCATTTAAAATTAAATGATTCCCTATTGCAGAAGCGAGATGATTTTTACCTGTTCCTGGTTTTCCAGAAAAAATAAAACTTGCTATATTTTTATTAAATTCTTCAGCATATTTTTTTGCTGCTTTAGCTACTTTTTTATGTCCTTCATGTTCTATATGATAATTTTCAAAAGAACAGTTCACATATAATTCTCGAATTCCTGATCTACCCAAAACACGTTGTATTTTCGTTTCTTTATTTTTTTTTAAAATAGCTTCAGATGATAATCTTCCTTGTTCTTGATTCCATGCTAAAAGATCTTCGTCATTATTAAATTTAGGTTTAATATGTCTAGGTATTAAATATTGTAAACGTTTTAAAAAACTTTTATTTTTAACCATCATTTTAAATTTTACTTTAGATAATAAATATAATTAGTTTTATGAAATATGTTTAGCTAAATAATATAATTTAATATTAGTTATAATTGTTTATGGGTATGTTTTAAAAATATTTTTTGTTAAAATATATAAGACATTATTAAATAGTATTTGGAATTCATATTACTAATACAATTATATACAAATATAATATTTTTGAAATAATTCAAATATAATATTTACATTTGAATTTTAAAACAATTTTATTAAAATAAATCATTTTATATGTTTCGTATTAATGGGGTTTATGGTTAAATATTTTTTTGACATATATAAAGTTGATAATGAACTTTTAATGTTATTTTTTCTTTATATAATTTCCAGTAATGTGGTATAATTAATTGATTTGGTGTTTTTTCTTTTTCTATATATATTAATGAATGCATTTTTATATATTTATATTTTTCTAAGTAAATAATTGCTTTTTGTAATAATGTAGTATTAAATGGAGGATCTAAAAATATAATATCATAAGGCGTTCTAATTTTTTTTAGCCATTTGATTGTATTAACGCGTATAGTTTTAACATTTGATATTTTTAGTCTTATAAAAGTTTTCTGTAATTCGTATATTATGTTTTTATGATATTCTATAAAAGTTACAAATAAAGCATTTCGAGAGATAGCTTCTATTCCTAACGCTCCACTTCCAGAAAAACAATCTAGACAATTAGCATTAATAACATTTTTGTTTATCCAGCCAAATAACATTTCACGCATACGATTAGTGGTAGGACGTATATTATAATTTTTTTTTATTGGAATTTTGCATCCTTTAAATTTTCCACTAATGATTTTAATTTCATTTTTTTTTATTTTTTTCATTTTGATGTTTTATATTTTATAAATATATAACTATATATTACAGTTATATAAAAAAATCAAATTTTAATTTTGGTTTTTATGTCTCTATATAAATTAACATAAATAGTTTTGTGAATAATATTTATTTTATATATAATTAATTATATATATTTAAATTAGGAACAACAATTTAATGATAAAAAACGATTCAAGTAAATTTAAAAAATTTTTTTCCTGGTTTAACATAAAGAAGAAAGATAAGACTAATCGTTGTCCTTTAGAAAATAATAAAATTATTAATAAAAATTCGTCATTTCATATTTCTCAACATAAGCATGAAAACATTACATTAAATGAAAGAACTGATAATATTAAAGATTCTGAATATATTAATATAAATAGTAAAAATAAAATAACATCTTCTTTAGATTTTAAAAAAAAAGGAATTTTTTTAACGTTAGTAAATAAGTTGTCAAAAACTAAGAAACGGTTTGGATTAAGAATACGAAGTTTATTTTTAAATTCAAAAATAGATGATACTTTTTTTGAAAATATTTCTGAACAACTTCTAATATCTGATGTGGGTTTGAAAACTACAGATATGTTGATTAAAAATTTAAAAAAAGAAGTATATTTAAAAAGTTTGACAGATAATGATAAAATTTTGTATGTACTTAAAGAAAATATGATAAATATTTTAAAAAAAGTAGAACAACCATTAAGTATAATACCAAAAAAACCATTTTCAATATTAATAGTTGGTGTCAATGGTGTAGGAAAAACTTCGGTTATAGGAAAACTTACTCATATCTTTAAAAATCAAGGAAAATCAGTAATGTTAGCTGCTGGAGATACATTTAGAGCTGCTGCTATTGATCAGTTGAAAATATTGGGGGAAAAAACTTCGGTTCCAGTAATTTCTCAGAAGTGTGGAGTAGATCCTGCTTCAGTGATTTATGATGCTTTTCAAGCAGCAAAATCAAAAAATGTTGATGTTTTAATAGCTGATACTGCTGGTAGACTGCATAATAAAGTAAATTTAATGCGAGAGCTAAAAAAAATTAAAAGAGTTATGAAGAAATTAGATTCTTCAGCACCTAATGAAGTTATGTTAGTTTTAGATTCTTGTATAGGTCAAAATTCAATAAATCAAGTTAATGTTTTTAATGAAGAATTAGGTATAACTGGTTTAATAATAACAAAACTAGATGGTACTTCAAAAGGAGGAGTTATTTTTCCTATAGCCGATCAATTATCTATTCCAATTAGATACATAAGTTTTGGAGAAAAAATATCGGATATGCATTATTTCAATAGTGAAAATTTCGTAAGAGCTATTTTTTAAAATAATATTTATATAAATCTATATTTAACAATTAAACATCTTAAGATCTTATAAATAAATAATATTATAAAACATAAATTTAATTTATATAATTTTTAACTTATTATATAAATATATTATATAATAAGTTATATTTTTTAGAATTTGGATTATAAATAATTACAATATGAATATATCGTCAATAGTTTCATTAGGTAATTTAGAGGCATATATTAGAGTAGTTAATTCTTGGCCGATGTTGTCTTCTAAAGAAGAACAATTACTTTCTCGAAGGTTATATTATCGCAGTGATTTAAAAGCAGCTAAAACGTTAATTTTATCTCATTTAAGATTTGTAATTCATATTTCTAGAAGTTATTCAGGTTATGGATTATTGCAGTCTGATTTGATACAAGAAGGTAATATTGGATTAATGAAAGCTGTTCGTCGTTTTAATCCTGAAATAGGCGTACGATTAGTATCTTTTGCTGTTCATTGGATTAAATCTGAAATTCATGAGTATGTATTAAAGAATTGGAGAATCGTAAAAGTAGCTACTACTAAATCACAAAGAAAATTATTTTTTAATCTTCGTAAAACGAAAAAAAAATTAGGATGGTTTAATGATAATGAATTAGAACTTGTTGCACGTGAATTAGGAGTAAAAAGTGAAGATGTTAGAGAAATGGAATCTCGTATGTCAGCACAAGATATAGCTTTACATCCTATTGAAAGAGAAGATTTAGTAGAAGGAAAATTTCTAAATGTTACACCTTATTTAAAAGATAATTTATCAAATTTTGCTAATGATGTAGAAGAAAATAATTGGGAAACATATGCTTCTAACAAATTAAATAGTGCTCTTTCAAGATTGGATGAAAGGAGTCGTTATATTATTAATGCAAGATGGTTAGATGACAACAATAAAATTACTTTAAAAGAAATTGCTAATAATTATGGAATATCTGCAGAAAGAGTACGACAGTTAGAAAAAAATGCTATGAAAAAACTTCGAATTGCTATAGAAGCATGAGTATATATTTTTATTATATTAATTTTATATCTACTTAAACTATTAATATATTTTTACTATTTTGGTTTTATTCTACTGTAACTGATTTCGCTAAATTTCTAGGTTGATCTATATTTTTCCCTTTTATTAAAGCTGTGTAGTATGCTAAAAGTTGTAATGGGATTGAATAAAAAATAGGTGAAATTAAATTTTCTATATAAGGCAATCTTATAACGTTATGATTATTTTTAAATTGAGTAAATGGATCAGATAAAATATAAATTAAACCTTCTCTGGCATAAATTTCTTCTATATTTAGTTTTATTTTTTCTAATAAGTAATTATTAGGAGCAATTACAATAATTGGTATTTTTGAATCTATTAAAGCTAAAGGACCATGTTTCAGTTCTCCTATTGGATATCCTTCTGCATGGATATATGAAATTTCTTTTATTTTTAGAGCTCCTTCCATTGCAATTGGATATTGTTCTCCTTTTCCTAAAAGTATGATGTTTTTTTTATTAAATATTTTTTTGGCTAAAGAATAAATAATATTATTATATTTTAAAACTTCTTCAATTTTATTAGGAAGTATGCGCAATATATTAACTATTTTTTTTTCTAACTTTAAATTATTATTTTTCAAATGAATAAATTTAGCTACTAACATAAGTAATACAGTTAATTGTGTAGTAAATGCTTTAGTTGACGCTACACCTATTTCTATCCCTGCATAAGTCAGTAGTGAGATGTCAGATTCATATACTAAAGACGAATTTTTCGAATTACATATTGTTAATGATCCTAAATATCCAAATTTTTTTGAAATTTTTAAAGCGGTTAAATTATCAGCAGTTTCTCCGGATTGCGAAAGTATTAATAGTAAACTATTTTTTCTAACTACGAATTTTCTATAACAAAACTCAGAAGCAATTTCTACATCACATGATATCATTGCTAATGATTCAAACCAATATTTTGAGACTAATCCTGCATGATAAGACGTTCCACATCCTATTATATGAATATGTTCTGTTTTAAATAATATTTTGTTAGCTTTAGTATTTAATTCAGAAAAGTGTATTGTTTTGTTTGATGTTAATCGATTCAAAAGGGTATTTCGAATTGAATCAGGTTGTTCAAATATTTCTTTTTCCATGTAATGTTGAAATAATCCTTTACTTATGCTATTTTCATTAGTATGAGAATATATTTCTTTTCTTTTTCTTAATATTCCATTTTTGTCAAAAATATTAATATTACGATTTGTTAATATAGTAATATCACCTTCTTGTAAGTATATAAAACGTTGTGTAACATTTAATAAAGCTAATTGATCAGATGCAATATAATTTTCTTGTTTCCCTATCCCTATTAATAATGGACTACCTGATCGTACTGCTAATAATATATTAGGATTATTAGAATCCATAACAACTATACTGTAATTTCCTCTTAATGTTGTAGTAACATATTGAATAGTTTTAAGAAGGTTATTTTTTTGATTATTTTTAATTTGGGTAAAATGAATTAAATGAGCGATTGCTTCTGTATCAGTATCAGAAGAAAATTGGTATCCTTGTTTTTTCAAGTATTTTTTTATTTCTTTATAATTTTCAATTACTCCATTGTGTACAATGGAAATATTATTGGATATGTGAGGATGTGCGTTTTTTATTGATGCTTTTCCATGTGTAGCCCATCTAGTGTGTGCTATACCAATATTTCCAGATAAATGTTTTTTTTCAATAATTTTTATTAAATTTTTCACTTTTCCTTCTTTTCGAAAACGTAGAATTTCATTTTTGTCATTTATAATAGCTAATCCTGAAGAATCATATCCTCTATATTCTAATTGTATTATCCCTTTTTTCAAAATCTCTATTACATTTTTTTGCGCAATTGCAGCGATAATTCCACACATTTTATATCCTATAATAGCAAGTTTATATTTTAATTTAATAGATATTTCATATGTTTTATTTTAAAACTTTATTTTTTTTTGTATTTCTTTTTTTTTATTATAAACTAAACTAGGTTCATTAACACTTTTCATAACTGTTGTACCTGCTGCAATAATACTATTACTTGTAATAGTAATAGGTGCAATTAATTGACAATGAGATCCAACAAAAACACTATTTCCTATAACAGTATTAAATTTGTTTTTTCCATTATAGTTGCAGGAAATAGTTCCTGCTCCAATATTAACTTTTTTTCCGATCTTAGAATTTCCTAAGTAACTTAAATGTTTAATTTTAGATTCGGAATCTACAGTAGTTTCTTTAATTTCTACAAAGTTCCCTATTTGAGTATTGTTATTTAATATAGTTCCATTTCTTAAATGAGAAAAAGGTCCAATAATACAATTATTAGAAATATTTGTTCCTTCAATAATTGTATATGCTTTAATAGAACAATTATTTCCAATTATACTATTTTTTATAATGCACCCAGGTCCAATTTTAACGGAGTTACCTAGTGTAATATTTCCTTCTAAAATGACTCCATTATCAATTTCTACGTTTTTTCCATGATTTAATGTACCACGAATATTAAAATTTGATTTGTTATAAATTGTAACACCAGATAGTAATAAATTATTAATTTTTTTTTGTTGATACAATGTTTCTACTATTGACAATTGAAGTTTATTATTTATACCTTTTACTTCATTTTTGTCTATAGGGTTAATAGTATGTATTATATGTTTTTCTTTATAAGCTAAATAAATTATATCAGTAATATAATATTCTTTTTTTTTGTTTTGTTTTTTTATTTTTTTAGTCCAGTTTTTTAAATTTTGTCCAGTAGTAATAAAAATTCCAGAGTTAACTTCACAAATTTTTAATTGTTTTTGAGTGGCATTTATGCTTTCTATTATTTTTATTATTTTTCCTTTATTTCTAATAATCCTCCCATAACCTTCTGGATTTTTTAGTTTTGTTGTTAGTAAACTAATAGATGATTTTTTTTTAGAAGATATCAATTGCTTTATAGATAAATTAGATATTAATGGCATATCTCCATATAAAACAAGGTAATCTTCATCATTTTTTAAAATTTTTATCATTTGATATATTGCATTTCCAGTTCCTAATGTTTTTTCTTGTTTTATCCAAGTTAAATTAGTATCAGTAATAATAGATTTGAACAATTTATAGTTATGATTGTAAATTAAATAAATATTTTTTGGATAAATGGATTTTGCTAAATCTATAACATGTTGTAGAATAGGTTTTTCTCCTAATAAATGAAGTACTTTAGGATAATCAGAATGCATTCTTGTGCCTTTTCCGGCAGCAAGAATAATAACATTTAAGTTTTCATTTAGCATGTTTTATTTCCTAGTTTTAATTTATTTTTATGTTAATAATTGTAATTTTATGTTGAGTATACGATGAAATTTTTAAAAAATTATTAAATGATTTTAAATATTATATTTACTGTTAAGCTACATGCATAATTAATTATTTTAATTAAACAATGCCACTGTATTAGTAATTAGTATACATTAAGGATACTATGTATTATCATATTATTTCGTCTGATCTTGATGGAACTTTATTGTCCCCAAAATATCATTTATCTGAATACACGAAAAACATTGTTCAAAAGTTAGTTAAAAGCGGAATACATTTTGTAATAGCTACAGGTAGACATTATACTGAAGTAATGAAAGTTAAGAGTAATTTAGGTATTTCAGATTTCATTATTACATCTAATGGAGCTAGGATTTATGATCCATATAATCAATTAGTATATAATTGTGATCTCAATAAAAATATTGTAATACAATTAATAAACAGATTTTTATTAGAGAAAGATATATCAATTCAATTATATTCTCATAATAATTGGTACGTCAGTGGTAATTTATATAATGATTTTAATTCCTATTCATCACTTGGATTCAGATATAAGTTACTTAATTCCGAAGTATTGAAGAATAAAAATATTAGCAAAATATTTTTTACTAGTATAAATATTAATAAATTATTGTTTTTGAAAAAATATATTGTAAATAAGTATAAAAATATCGTAAATGCTAGTTTTTCTTGTTCTAATTGTTTAGAAATAGTATCTTCTAAAGTTTCTAAAGGAAATGCTTTGAAATTAGTATCTAATTTTCTAGGGTTATCGTTAAAAAATTGTTTGTCTTTTGGTGATGGAATGAATGATAAAGAAATGTTAGAAATGTCTGGAAAAGGATGTATTATGAAAAATGGAGATCCTGATTTAAAAAAGTGTCTTCCTCATATTGAAATTATTGGTAGTAATATGGAAGATGGAGTAGCACGTTATTTAAATAAATTTTTTAAATTGATTTTAGATATATAATGAAAGCGTATTTTTATATTTATAAATTATTGTATTTAATATATTAGTATAATTTATTTATAAATTGTAAATTTGGTATTTAAATATATGGTATTTAATTAAATTTATTTTATAGTAGTATTATATTTAATGTTTTCACATGGAGTTTTATATGAAAGTTGTTAGTCATACGTTAGGTTTTCCTAGAATTGGTATAAAACGTGAATTAAAAATTGCACAAGAAAGTTATTGGTCCGGAAATATTTCTAAAGACGAATTATTATCAGTTGGAAAGATGTTAAGAAGACGTCATTGGGAAAAACAAAAGAAAGAAGGTATTGATGTTATTCCTGTTGGTGATTTTGCTTGGTATGATCATGTTTTAGGAATGACTATGTTATTAGGAAATATACCTGAAAGACATGAAAATAAAGATAGAACTATTACTTTAGATACATTATTTCGTATTGCTCGTGGGTATTCTGTTAATTCGAAGTCAGTATTGGCATCAGATATGACAAAGTGGTTTGATACTAATTATCATTATATTGTTCCTGAATTTACAGTTAATTCAAAATTTAATTTGTCTTGGTTACAATTATTAGAAGAAGTTGATGAAGCTAAATTGTTTTATAGTAAAGTTAAACCTATTATTTTAGGTCCATTAACTTATTTATGGTTAGGAAAAGTAAGAGGACCTTATTTTGATAAGCTAAGTTTATTAAAAAAAATTATTCCAGTATATCAAGATATTTTATCACAATTAAAGGATAGAAATATTGAATGGATTCAAGTTGATGAACCTATTTTAGCGTTAGAATTACCTAAAAAATGGAAGGAATCTTTTTATTTTGCTTATAACAGTTTGTTAGGATATAGTAAAATATTATTAACAACTTATTTTGGAAGTATTAACCATAATTTAGATGTTATTTGTAAGCTTCCTGTACAAGGTTTACATGTGGATTTAATTTCTGGAAAATGTAATTTATCTTTGTTAAATTCTCAAATTCCTGAAGATTGGTTAGTATCTTTAGGTGTTATTAATGGAAGAAATATTTGGCGTTCAGATTTAACTCAATGGATTTCAAAATTGAGATCATTTTTGATGTTTAGAAAACAAGTTTGGATCGCTCCTTCTTGTTCATTATTACATTCTCCTATAGATCTCAAATATGAACACTCTTTAAATAAAGAAGAAAAAGATTGGTTTTCTTTTTCTATACAAAAATGTCAAGAATTATCTTTATTAAAGAATGCACTAAACAATAATATATTAGATGAAATAGAAGCTTGGAGTCAACCAATACGATCTCGATGTAACTCAAGTATAGTTAATAATGTTTTAGTAAAAAATAGAATTGATGCGATATCATTAAGTGATAGTAAAAGAAAAAATATATATTCTATTAGATCAAAAAAGCAAGAAAAGAAATTCAATTTACCGGTTCTTCCTGTTACCACTATAGGCTCTTTCCCGCAAACTAACGAAGTAAGAAAATTACGTTTTGATTTTAAAAAAGGAAAAATAAGTTATAGAGAGTATAAGGATGAAATTCGTAAGCATATAGCTTTAGCTATTAATCTTCAAGAAAATTTAGATATTGATGTTTTAGTGCATGGTGAATTTGAACGTAATGATATGGTAGAGTATTTTGGAGAAAATTTAAATGGTTTTATTTTTACTGAAAATGGATGGGTTCAAAGTTATGGATCAAGATGTGTAAAACCGCCTATTATTTTTGGAGATGTTAGTCGTTCTCAATCTATTACTATAGATTGGATTATGTATGCGCAGTCTTTAACAAAACGACCAGTAAAAGGTATGTTAACAGGACCTATAACTATTTTATGTTGGTCTTTTTTAAGAGAAGATTTATCTAAAGAAAATATAGCAAAGCAAATAGCATTATCTTTACGCGATGAAGTATTAGAATTGGAAAGTAAAGGAATAGGAATTATTCAAATTGATGAACCAGCTTTAAGAGAAGGATTACCATTACGACATAGTTTATGGAATCAGTATTTATCTTGGGCAATTGAAGCTTTTCGAATAACTTATTCTGGTGTTCGAGATGATACACAAATTCATACACATATGTGTTATTGTGAATTTAATGATATTATGAACGCTATTGTTTTATTGGATGTGGACGTTATTACTATTGAAACATCACGATCTAATATGGAATTATTAGAATTTTTTAAAAATTTTAAGTATCCAAATGAAATTGGTCCAGGTGTATATGATGTTCATTCACCTAATATACCTGATGTAGAATGGATAATTTCTCTATTAAGAAAGGCTATTAATTATATTCCTATAAAACGATTATGGGTAAATCCTGATTGTGGATTAAAAACAAGAGATTGGAAAGTTACTAGATTAGCGTTAAAAAATATGGTTAAAGCTGCAAAAATTATTAGAAAAGATTATAATTAACGATATGATTAAAAAAACGATGTTTGTTATAAAAGCAACATCGTTTTTTTAATCATATCGTTAATTATAATCTTTTCTAATAATTTTTGCAGCTTTAACCATATTTTTTAAATGTAATGGAATGAATTTGAATATTATTTTTGATATTTAATACCAATATTATTAAATAAATATAAATATATTTTATTGATATTTTAAAGTTAATATTTAAATTTAGTTTTAATTATTTAAAAATATATTTTAAAATTTATAAAATCTTATTTTAGTAAAAATTTTTGAATATTTTATTAAAATAATATCCAATTTGGATGTCATTATGAGTATTATAATATCATATGATTATTGTTATATCGATTACTGGTGTAAGTATTGTATAAAACTTAAGTAATTTTAAATTATTATTAATATTATAATTAAAACTAAAAAAATGTCATTTCAAGATTAATTTTGGATATTTTACAGAATAGTTAACAATAATAGAAGTAAACTATATTATAATATATTAAAATAATATTAAATTTTATATTAAAATTATATTTAAATTTTATTCGACATTTTGACTTTGCTCTCTAATTTGTTCAATTAATACTTTTATTTCTATTACGGATGAGTGAATATCAAAATTTGAAGATTTTGAAGATAATGTATTAACTTCTCGATTAAGTTCTTGCATAATAAAATCTAATTTTCGTCCAATAGGTTTTTTGTTTTCTAGTGTAGATAAGGCTTTTAAAATATGTATATCAATTCTATCCAGTTCTTCTGAAATATCAGTTTTTTGTATTATAAAAAATAATTCTTGATTTAATCTACTTTGATCAATATTTATTTTAAGCTCTTTAACTTTTTCTAAAATTCGTTTTTTTTGATAAGTTATTACTTTAGTGATATTATTTCTTATAATTTTAATATTGTATTGTATAAAAAATAATTTATTTTCTATTACTTTTTTAAGATTAGTTCCTTCGATTTTTCTAAACTTTAGTAATTGTTTTATAGTTTTTTGAAATAATTCTGATAATTCAGAAGAAATTTTGTTTATATTATTATTTTCTTTATTTATTACTCCTGGCCAATTTAATAAGTCAATAATGTTTATGACTCCATCTGGAATATTTAACTTAATATATTTAATATATTTTATTAGTTTTTTAATTAAATTAATATTAATAGATTTAGATGATGTTATATATTTATTAGATTTAAATTGCAAATAACATTCTACTTTTCCTCGATTTAAATTAGATCTAATATATTGATAAAATAGTGGTTCTAGTTCTCTAAATTCTTCTGATAATCTAAAACTAATTTCTAAGTAACGATGATTAAATGAACGAATTTCAAAAATAGCACTACCCCATATCTTATTAATTTTTTCTTTTGCATATCCTGTCATGCTATATATCATAATCTAATCTCATTAAATTAATATTTATATATTTGATTTGATAATTTTTAATGTTTAAAATATCTCTTATTTGTAAAAATCATAGAAATATTATATTGATTAACAGATGAAATTATTTCTTGATCTCTAATCGACCCACCAGGCTGAATGATACAAGACGTTCCTTGATTAGCAATAGTTTCAATACTATCTCTAAATGGGAAAAAAGCATCAGATGCTATAATAGTTTTCTTTAAGCTTATTTTCTTTTCGTTAGCTTTTGTTATTGCAATTTTAATAGCATCAATACGACTAGTTTGTCCTGCTCCAATACTAATCGTCGTTAAATCTCTAACATATACTACGGCATTAGATTTAAGGTATTTAACAATTTTTAAAGCAAATAAAGCATCGCATATTTCTTTTTTAGTTGGTTTCTTTTCACTAACTATTTTCCAATCTATATTTTCTATATGATTAAAACAATTAGTTTGTATTAAAAAAGCTCCATTAATAGATTTTATATTTAATTCGTCTTTTTTAATTGATTCATTATGGTATTTTAATACTCGTAAGTTTTGTTTTTGTGAAAATATTTCTAAAGCTTCATTAGTAATATTTGGAGCTATAATTAACTCTACAAATTGTTGATTTATTATAGTTTTCGCTGCTCTTTTTTTTAACGTTCTATTAAAAGCAATTATTCCACCAAAAGCAGAAGTAGAGTCAGAATTATAAGCAGATAAATAAGCAGAATAATGATCTTTTGAAATTGCTGCACCACAAGGGTTTCCGTGTTTAACAATTACACAAGCTGGTTCATTAAATTCTCGTATACAAGATATAGCTATATCAGAATCAGATACATTATTATAAGATAAAGTTTTTCCTTGTATTTGAGTGACGTTATAATTTTGAGATAAATTTATATATAATCCTGCTTTTTGATGTTTGTTTTCTCCATAAATTAAATTATTTTTCTTTTTAAATATATAATTTAAGTATTTTGGTAAAATATTAGAATTATTATTAATATCATTATTTATTAAATCTGAAAAATGTTTTACGATGTTAAAATCGTAATTAAAAACATATTGTAATGCAATATAAGCTAATTTTAATCGTGTTTTTTGAGAAATTTTATTATTATTATTATCCATTTCTTTGATAATGTTATTGTAATCATTAGGTGTAGTTACAACTGTAATATATTCATAATTTTTTGCAGCAGCTCGAACTATAGTTGGCCCGCCAATGTCAATTGCTTCAATTATGTCATTAGAATTTAATTTTTTTTTATTGACTGTTTCAAGAAATGGATAAAAATTTATTATAACTAAATCCATTTGAGTTATATTGTAATTATCAATTACATCTTGATCTTTTTCTGAACGCGCTAATATTCCAGCATATATTTTATGATGAAGTGTTTTAACTCTTCCATTTAGTATTTCGGGAATATTGGTATATTCAGAGATGTTTTTAGATTTAATTCCTGAACTTTTTAATATTTTTTGTGTTCCTGAAGTAGAAAACAAATTAATTTTTTTTTGGACAAGACTTTTGGAAAATTCTATAATTCCAGTTTTATCAAAGACACTAATCAATGCATTTTTTATTATTATATTTTTTTTCATGTTTTTAGTCTTAAATGTGAACGTTATTAGAATGATAAGATATTAAAATTTTATTTTTTAAAAATTATATATTTATGTTTCTAATCTGTATATTTTATATAATATAAGCTTATTAATAATTTTTTATAGATTTCTCATTATTAAAAAATTAAACTAAAATAAATAATAATATTTATTTTAGTTTAAAACTATTTTTATAGTATAGAAAACATTAAAAATAAACATTCACATAAATAGTAAATGTTTATTTTCTATTTTAATTTATAAAGTAGAATTTAATAATTCCGATAAATTAGCTGACGCTTCTTCTGCACTAATAGAAGGTACTAAGTTAGTATTTATGTTTTCTTTCTGACGGCGATTTAATCGTTTTTTGTGGTAAGCATACCCTGTTCCTGCAGGAATTAAACGCCCTACAATAACATTTTCTTTTAATCCTCTTAGTTCATCTTTTTTTCCTGCTACTGCTGATTCAGTAAGTACTCTAGTTGTTTCTTGAAAAGAAGCTGCAGATATAAATGATTCTGTAGCAAGCGATGCTTTAGTAATACCTAATAAATCTCTAGAAAATGTTGCTAATACTTCTTTTTTGCAACTAAGGATATGATTTGATATTTTTACTCGAGAATATTCTACTTGTTCTCCAGTTAAAAATTTTGAGCTTCCAGATTGAATTATTGTTGCTTTACGTAACATTTGCCTTATTATAACTTCGATATGTTTGTCATTAATTTTAACTCCTTGAAGGCGATATACTTCTTGAACTTCATTAACAATATATTTTGTTACAGCTTGAATTCCTCTTAATCGCAAAATATCATGAGGAGATTCTGGCCCGTCTGATATAATATCTCCTTTTTCTACTCTTTCTCCTTCAAATACGTTTAATTGTCTCCATTTCGGAATCATTTCTTCATAAGGATCGCTTCCATCATATGGTGTAATAATTAAACGACGTTTTCCTTTTGTATCTTTTCCAAAAGAAATAAAACCACTAATTTCAGCTAAGATTGCTAGTTCTTTTGGACGACGTGCTTCAAAAAGATCAGCTACTCTTGGAAGTCCACCAGTAATATCTTTAGTTCCTCCTGATTCTTGAGGAATTCTAGCTAAAGTATCTCCTGACCTAATTTTGATATTGTTGTCAATTTGTACTATAGCTTTTCCTGGTAGGAAATATTGTGCAGGCATATCGGTACCAGTAATTAAAACATCATCATTATTATCATCTATTACTTTTAATGATGGTCGTAGATCTTTTCCTATTGCTGTTCTTTCTGATATATCTAGTATGACTATAGATGTTAAACCTGTAAGTTCATCGGTTTGTCTGGTAATACTTTGTCCATCAACCATATCAATAAATTTAATATATCCACTAACTTCAGAAATTACCGGAATAGTATGAGGATCCCATTTTGCTACTATTTCACCTGGTTTTACTTTTTCTTTGTTTTGTTTAGCCATAATAGCTCCATATGGAACTTTATAACTTTCTTTTGTTCTTTTAACTTCATCAATAATTTTAAGCTCAACGTTACGTGAGGTAATAATAATTTTTCCTTCAGAATTAATTACAGATTTAGCATTATTTAATTCTATAATTCCATAATTTTTTACTTGTATATTAGATTCTGTTGCTGTTCTTGATGCAGCCCCTCCAATATGAAAAGTACGCATTGTAAGTTGTGTACCTGGTTCTCCAATAGATTGTGCGGCAATAACTCCAATTGCTTCACCTTTTACAACTATATTTCCTCTAGCTAAATCTCTTCCATAACAATGAGCACAAACACCAAAATTGGTTTCACAGTTTACTACCGATCTTACTTTTATACTATCTATAGAATTTGCTTCTAAGATATCACACCATTTTTCATTTAATAATGTATTTCTAGGAACTAATATATCAGCTGAATAAGATTTTAGAATGTTTTCTACCGTGACACGACCTAAAACTTTTTCTCTTAATGGCTCTTTTACGTCACCTCCTTCTATGACTGCAGTCATAACGATTCCTTCTCGAGTATCACAGTCATCTTCAGTAACTACTAAATCTTGAGCAACGTCAACTAAACGACGAGTCAAATAACCTGAATTAGCAGTTTTTAAAGCGGTATCTGCTAATCCCTTTCGTGCACCATGAGTAGAAATAAAATATTGCAGTACATTTAATCCTTCTCTGAAATTTGCTGTAATGGGTGTTTCGATAATAGAACCGTCTGGTTTAGCCATTAGTCCTCTCATTCCAGCTAATTGCCGAATTTGAGCTGCTGATCCTCTAGCACCTGAATCAGCCATCATAAAAATACTATTAAAAGATATTTGTTGTACTATTTTCCCTTTGTTATTGATCACAAGTTCTGTAGATAAGTTTTTCATCATAGCTTTTGCAACACGCTCATTAGCTGCGGCCCAGATATCAATAACTTTATTATATCTTTCACCCGAAGTGACGAGTCCAGATTGAAATTGATCTTGTATTTCTGCTACTTCAATTTCAGCTTCTGCAATAATGTTGGCTTTTTTTTCTGGAATTACCATGTCGTCTATTCCTACAGATGCGCCAGATCGTGCAGCATAAGCAAACCCCGTATACATAATTTGATCAGCAAAATCTACAGTAGGCTTTAATCCTAAAATTCGGTAGCAAACATTTAGCATGGTAGAAATAGATCTTTTTCCTAATATTTGATTAACTATAGAAAAAGGTAATCCTTTAGGAACAATCATCCATAAAATTGCTCTTCCTATAGTAGTATTCATTATTTTTTGTGTTTTTAAAAATTTTTTGTTTTTTATGAGAGTATATTCTGAAATTTTTACTTTTACTTTAGCATGTAATTTAGCTAATCCCATGCGATATACTCTTTCGGCTTCTTTAGGATTACTTAATATCATACCTTCTCCTTTTATATTAATTTTTTCTCGAGTCATATAATATAGTCCTAATACAACATCTTGAGAAGGTACAATAATTGGTTCTCCATTAGCAGGTGATAAAATATTATTAGTAGACATCATTAATGAACGTGCTTCTAATTGGGCTTCTAATGTTAATGGAACATGTACAGCCATTTGGTCTCCATCAAAATCTGCATTATATGCTGCACATACTAATGGATGTAATTGTATAGCCTTACCTTCTACTAATACTGGTTCAAAAGCCTGAATACCTAGTCTATGTAAAGTAGGTGCTCGATTTAATAATACTGGATGTTCACGAATAACTTCGTCTAAAACATCCCATACAACAGATTCTTCGCGTTCTACCATTTTTTTAGCTGCTTTGATTGTAGTAGCTAATCCTTTTATCTCTAATTTTCCATAAATAAATGGCTTGAATAATTCTAAAGCCATTTTTTTTGGTAGACCACATTGATGTAAACGTAAGTAAGGTCCGACTGTAATTACTGATCTTCCTGAATAATCTACTCTTTTCCCTAATAAATTTTGTCTGAATCTTCCTTGCTTTCCTTTAATCATATCAGAAAGTGATTTAAGCGGACGTTTATTAGACCCTGTTATAGCTCGACCTCTTCTTCCATTGTCTAATAGTGCGTCTACTGCTTCTTGCAGCATTCTTTTTTCATTTCTTACAATAATGTCAGGCGCTGATAATTCTAATAGTCGTTTTAACCGATTATTTCGGTTAATGACTCGACGATATAAGTCGTTTAAATCTGATGTAGCAAACCGTCCCCCGTCTAATGGAACTAACGGTCTAAGATCAGGAGGTAAAATAGGTAATACAGTTAAAATCATCCATTCAGGTTTATTATGTGATTGTATAAATGATTCTAGTAATTTAATACGTTTTGTTAATTTTTTTCGTTTAGTTTCAGAATGGCTATTGCACAATTCTTGTCTTAAGGTATCACATTCTTGCTCTAAATTTATATTAGTTAATAATGATTGTATTGCTTCCGCACCCATTTGTGCATTAAATTCGTCTCCAAATTCTTCTAATGCATGTAAATATTGTTCTTCAGTTAAAATTTGACGTTTTTCAAGATTAGTTAGTCCTTCTTCAATTATTACGTAAGATTCAAAGTAAAGTACTCTTTCAATATCTCGTAATGGCATGTCTAACAATAATCCAATTCTTGACGGTAGTGACTTTAAAAACCAAATATGTGCAATAGGTGAAGCTAATTCAATATGTCCCATACGTTCTCTACGAACTTTACTTTGAGTAACTTCTACGCCACATTTTTCACAAATTACTCCACGATGTTTTAATCGTTTATATTTTCCACATAAACATTCGTAATCTTTTACTGGTCCAAAAATACGTGCGCAGAATAATCCATTTCTTTCTGGTTTAAATGTTCGATAATTAATAGTTTCTGGTTTTTTAACTTCTCCAAATGACCAAGAACGAATCATATCTGGAGAAGCAAGAGCAATTTTTATTGCATCAAATTCATCAGTTTTAATTTGTGATTTTAAAAATTTTAATAAATCTTTCACGAATTAGTTCCCGTCGAAGTGAAATAATTGAAGATAACTAAACTAGTTAATAAGAAATTTTAAGAAAATAAATATTGTTATGTTATTAATCGTTTTCTAATTCAATATTGATACCTAACGATCTAATTTCTTTTAATAAAACATTAAAGGATTCAGGCATACCTGGTTCCATTTTATAATTTCCATCTACTATATTCTTATACATTTTAGTTCTTCCATTGACGTCATCAGATTTTACTGTTAACATTTCTTGTAAAGTATAAGCAGCGCCATAAGCTTCTAATGCCCATACTTCCATTTCTCCAAACCGTTGACCTCCAAATTGAGCTTTTCCTCCTAAAGGTTGCTGAGTTACTAAACTGTAAGATCCAGTAGATCTTGCATGCATTTTATCATCTACTAAATGATTGAGTTTTAGCATATACATATATCCTACAGTGACAGGTCTTTCAAATTTTTCTCCAGTTCGTCCATCAAAAAGAGTAATTTGCCCAGAAGTTGGTAAATTTGCTAGTTTTAGTAGATCTTTTATTTCGTTTTCTCTTGCCCCGTCGAAGACAGGTGTTGCAATAGGTATTCCATTTTTAAAATTTTTTGCTAAGCATAATATTTCGTCATCAGAAAAAGCGCTTAGATTCACTTTTTGTCTAATTTGTTCACCTAAATCAAAAGCTTTTTGAATAAAATTTCGAATATTATTAATAGAATCATTATTTTTTAGCATTTTGTCAATTTTAATTCCAATTCCTTTAGATGCTAATCCTAAATGAGTTTCTAAAATTTGACCAATATTCATTCTAGATGGTACTCCTAATGGATTTAGTACAATATCTACAGGAATTCCGTTTTGATCATATGGCATATCTTCTATAGGATTAATTTTTGAAATTACTCCTTTGTTTCCATGACGTCCAGCCATTTTATCACCTGGTTGAATTTGTCTTTTTACTGCTAAGTAAACTTTAATAATTTTTAATACTCCAGGGGTTAAATCATCTCCTTGAGTAATTTTTTTATGTTTAATTTCTAATTTTTTTTCAAATTCTTTTTTAAGATCGCTATATTTTAAGGTCAATTGTGTTAATTGATTTTGATTTTTTTTATCGTTTACAGAAATTTTTAACCATTCTTTTTTGGAAAGTTGATTTAAATTGTTTATACTAATTCCTGATGACAATAACACTGATTGAATTTGATTAAATAAACTTAATTCAAATATTTTGAATTCTTCTGTAAGATCTTTTTTAGCTTGTTGAAGTTGCATGTTTTCAATTTTTAATGCTCTATTATCTTTTTCAACTCCATCCCTAGTAAATACTTGTACATCAATAACTGTTCCGGATACTCCATTAGGAACTCTTAAAGATGAATCTTTAACGTCTGAAGCTTTTTCTCCAAAAATAGCTCTTAGTAATTTTTCTTCTGGTGTTAATTGTGTTTCACCTTTTGGAGTAACTTTTCCAACTAAAATATCACCTCCATTTACTTCAGCTCCGATATAGACAATTCCTGATTCGTCTAATTTAGATAATGCAGATTCTCCTACGTTAGGTATGTCCGATGTAATTTCTTCTGATCCTAGTTTCGTATCTCTAGAAATGCAAGTTAATTCTTGAATGTGAATTGTAGTGAATCTATCTTCTTGTACTACTTTTTCTGATACTAAAATAGAATCTTCAAAGTTATATCCGTTCCAAGGCATAAAAGCTACACGCATATTTTGCCCTAATGCTAGTTCTCCTAAATCAGTAGATGGTCCATCTGCTAATACATTTCCTTTTTCTATTTTTTCTCCTAAAGAAATACAAGGTATTTGATTAATACATGTATTTTGATTAGATCTAGTATATTTTGTAAGATTATAGATATCAATACCTGCTTCTCCAGGATTCATTTCTTCTTGATTAACTTTTATAATGATTCTAGATGCATCTATATATTGAACAATTCCTCCCCTTCTAGCTATTTCCGTTACACCTGAATCAACAGCTACAGTACGTTCCATTCCCGTTCCGATTAGAGGTTTTTCTGATATAAGTGTAGGAACAGCTTGTCTTTGCATATTTGCTCCCATTAAAGCTCGATTAGCATCATCGTGTTCTAAGAATGGAATTAATGAAGCGCCTACAGAAACTATTTGTTGAGTAGAAATATCCATATAATTAACTTGATGCGAATGAAATAAACTAGATTCACCTTTGTGCCTGCATGTGACTAAATCGTCAATTATATTCCCGTGTTTATCTAAATTAGTATTAGCTTGTGCAATAACAAAATTTCCTTCTTCTATAGCAGAAAGATATTCTATTATGCTGGTAATAGTTCCTTTTTTAACTTTTTGATAAGGCGTTTCTAAAAAGCCATAGGTGTTAGTTCTCGCATATACAGATAAAGAATTAATTAAACCAATATTAGGTCCTTCTGGAGTTTCTATTGGACAAACTCTACCGTAATGTGTTGGATGTACATCTCTTACTTCAAATCCTGCTCGTTCTCTAGTTAATCCCCCTAATCCTAATGCAGAAATTCGACGCTTGTGTGTTATTTCTGATAATGGATTATTTTGATCCATAAATTGTGATAATTGACTAGATCCAAAAAATTCTTTTATAGCAGCTGAAATAGGTTTAGCATTAATCATATCTTGAGGCATAATTGTATCTAAATCACCTAATGATAATCTTTCTTTTACAGCTCTTTCGACTCGTATTAATCCTATTCTAAATTGATTTTCAGCCATTTCTCCTACTGATCTTATTCGTCTATTTCCTAAATGATCAATATCATCAATATCACCCTTTCCATTTCTAATATCAATTAGTTTTTTTATTACATCAATTATATCTAATTTACTTAAAATACCTGTTCCTTCTATATTTGTTCTCAATAAGGAACGATTAAATTTCATACGACCAACAGACGAAAGATCGTATCTTTCTTCAGAAAAAAACAAATTCTCAAATAATGCTTCTGTAGCATCTCGTGTTGGAGGTTCTCCAGGTCGCATCATTCGATAAATTTCAATTAATGCACTAGGTCGATCATAAGTAGAATCTATTTTCAATGTTTCAGAAATATATGGACCGTGATCTAAATCATTAGTGAATATTGTTTTAATTTCAGAATAATTATTTAGCCTTAATTTTTTTATTATTTCAACGTTTAATTCAGTATTAGCTTTTAATATGATATCTTTAGTTTTACTATCATAATAGTTTTTTGCTGATATTTTTCCGATTAAATATTCTATTGGAACTTCTATGCGTTTAACGTTATCTATAGTTAAAAAATGAATATGCCGAGCGGTAATGCGTTGACCTTTTTTTATATAAACTTTATTATTATAGATCACGTCAAAAGTAGCAGTTTCACCGCGCAATCTTATCGGAATTAATTCCATTAATATCTTATTAGAAGATATATTAAAAGTATTGTTTTTAAAAAATATGTCAAGAATTTCTTCTGTAGTAAAATTCAGAGCTCTTAATATGATGCTTACAGGTAATTTTCGTCGTCTATCAATACGTATAAATAAATTGTCTTTTGGATCAAATTCAAAATCTAACCATGATCCTCGATATGGAATAATACGAGCATTATATAACACCTTTCCTGATGAATGTGTTTTACCTTTATCACTATCAAAAAATACTCCTGGACTACGATGTAATTGGGATACTACTACTCTTTCAGTTCCATTAATTATAAATGTTCCATTTTTTGTCATTAATGGGATTTCACCCATGTATACTTCTTGTTCTCTAATACTTTTAATTGTTTTTTCTAGCGTTTCGCGTTCGTAAATGATTAGACGTAGTTTAACTCGTAATGGTGCTGAATAAGTAGTGCCTCGAATTTGACATTCTTTTACATCAAAACTAGCATTACCTAAATAATATTCTATATATTGTAGTTCAGAACTACCATTATAGCTAGAAATAGGAAAAATTGATCGAAAGGCTGCTTCTAATCCATGTAAACCATTTGAATCTTGCTTTATAAACTTTTGGAATGAATCAAGTTGAATGGAAAGAAGATATGGTACATTGAGTACTTGAGGACGTTTTCCAAAATCTTTTCGGATACGTTTTTTTTCAGTGTAAGAGTAATAAACCATAGAGTTCCTTGATTAGTCATTTTATCCGATTATTATATTTTTAAAAACAATTTTAGTTATTTTTAAAATTTTTTTGAATTTTATATCTATTAGAATGAAAATAATAAAGTAATTGCAATGACTACAGAATGCTTGAAACATTAAAGATAATTTAATGTAAAATATTTGAACGGAAAAAAACTGGTGATTTAGAATCACCAGTGACTAACGCATAAATACTAAATTAATAGTCTAAAATTTTTATTTAATTTCTGTTTCAGCACCAGTTTCGTCTAACATCTTTTTTAAGGATTCTGCTTCTATTTTAGTAATACGTTCTTTTATTATAGTTGGAGCTGATTCTACTAGATCCTTTGCTTGTTTTAATCCTAAACCAGTAGAACTTCTTACAATTTTGATTACTGATACTTTATTTCCGCCAATAGATTTCAAAATAACATCAAATTCTATTTTTTCTTCAATTGGTTCTGTAGCAGAAGAAGATATAGAATTTACAGATGTTGCAGCTGAAACGCCAAACTTTTTTTCCATATCAGAAACTAATTCCATTATATTTGTTACCGACATTTTTGATATAGCTTCTAAGATCTGTTCTTTAGTGATAGACATAACATTTATTCCTAATAAATACTTAAAAAATAATATTAAATATTTTTTTTTAAAAACGTAGGTTATATTCTATGTTTTATTTTTTAGTTCTCGTATAGATATAAGAACGCGCATTAATTTTCCTAACGTTGTTTCTTTTATAATAATCATTAAACGATTTAGTGCTTCGTCATATGTAGGTATATCTGCTAATATATTAATATTTTCTGAAGACAGTATTTTCTCTTCGAAAACAGCTCCAATAATTTTAAAATTAATATTACTTTTAGAAAATTCTTTAAATAATTTTGCAGCACTTCTTGGATGATCTATAGAATATCCTATTAATACTGGACCTAGTAATAGTTCTTTTAAACATTCAAATTTAGTATTTTTAATACCTAAAATTATTAAATTATTTTTAAAAACACCTAATTTTACACCTATTTTTTGTGCTGACATTCGCAATTTAGTTAGTTCATTTGCTTTAATATTTTTTAAATTAGCAACTACTATTGATAGCGTGTTTTTAGTTGTATTATTAATTTTAGAAACAATCTCTTTTTTTTTTTGAGGTTTAATGCCATTAATTTATGTACTCCTAAACTTAACTGAAATTATCACAATTGTTTTGTTTTAAAATATTAAAGATGAAAAGTTAATAGTTGTATCTATATATATATTTTCAAATATTTTAATTTTTGTTGATTAGAATAGTAATAAGGTAATTATAATTGTATATTTTAAGATTTAGATGGTATAAAGAAAGTATCGTTTAAATTTATTTTAAAGTACAATTATCAATTTTATATGTTAATTTTAGAAATGGTTTTTTATTATAAAGAATTTTTGTTTCAGCGTAAAGTAAAATAGTTTTATAATTTAGTTTAAATTAGTACAATTAATTTTTATACCTAAGCTCATTGTTGTAGAAAGGGTTATCTTTTTTATATACAATCCTTTGAAATTTATAGGTTTTAATTTTTTTAATGATTCTAATAAAGCGTTTAAATTATCTTTTATTTTGGAATTTATAAAGTTAATTTTCCCTATTGAAGTATGTATTATCCCATTTTTATCATTTTTATAGTTTATTTGACCACGTTTAATGTTTTTTATTGTATTTTCAACGTCACTAGTAACTGTTCCTAATTTTGGATTAGGCATTAAACCTCTAGGTCCTAATATTGGTCCTAATTTGTTTACATCATTCATAACATCAGAAGAAGCAATAGCAATATCAAAATTAATATTTTTATTTTGTATTTGTTCTATTAGATCATAAAGACCTACATGTTCAGCACCACAGTTTTTCGCAATATTGATGTTATCTCCTTGGGTAAAAACAGCTATTGTAATAGATTTTCCTATACCATGAGGTAATATAATACTACTTCGGATATTTTGATCAGTTTTTTTAGGATTAATACCTAAATTAATAGATGCATCTATACTTTCATTAAATTTAGAAATTGCTATTTTTTTTAGTAATATAATTCCTTCTTCAATATTATAGATTTTTTTATGATTAACTAAATTTTGCATAAATTGCATTTTTTTAGTAAGTTTTTTCATTTATTTACCTTTTCACAGTTAAACCTATAGAATAAGCTGTTCCTATAATAGATTTACTCATATTTTCGATATTAGATCCTGTCATATCAACTTCTTTTATTTTAGCAATATCTATTATTTGTTGATAAGTTATTTCTCCTACTTTTTCTGTATTTGGTTTAGAAGATCCTGATTTGATTCCAGCTGCTTTTTTTAATAAAATAGAAGCAGGTGGTGTTTTAATAATAAAAGAAAATGATCGATCTGAATATACAGTAATTATAGTTGGAATAGGCAATCCTTTTTCCAAATGATTGGTTTTTGAATTAAATAATTTACAAAATTCTATAATATTTAAACCTTTTTGTCCTAGAGCTGGCCCTACTGGAGGACTCGGATTAGCCATTCCTGCTGAGACTTGTAATTTAATATAAGATTGTATTTTTTTTACCATAATAATTGATCCTTATAATTAGCTATATAAATTCAAAATTTTTTAAATATATAAAAATACATTATTAGTATAATATAAATTAGAAAAATTATATATGATTAAATATTACTTTGGAACTTATATATTATATTTTTAAATTTATAAGTTTAAAATAGTGTTTAATACGATTATTATACGTAATGTTAATTTTTTTTAACTTGACTAAAATCTAGTTCTACAGGAGTAGATCTTCCAAATATAGATACTGATACTTTTAATCTATTTTTCTCATAATCTACTTGTTCTACAATTCCATTAAAATCTGAAAATGGACCATCATCAACTCTAACCATTTCTCCGGGTTCAAATAGTATTTTAGGTCGTGGTTTATCTCCAATTTGTTTAAGCCGATTAATGATTATGTTGACTTCTTTATTACTAATTGGAGATGGTTTATCTGAAGTTCCTCCTATAAATCCTAATACGCGAGGTATGCTTCGAATTAAATGCCAACTTGAATCGTTCATGATCATTTGAACTAATACATATCCAGGAAAAAATTTATATTCACTTTTCTTTCTTTGTCCTGACTTAATTTCTATAACTTCTTCAGTTGGAACCATTACATCTCCAAATAGATTTTCCATATTATTTAATTTAATATGTTCACGTATTGATTGCGCTACGCGTCTTTCAAAACCAGAAAATGCTTGCAGCACATACCAGCATTTTTTTTGGTTCTTATACATATTATATCCTTAAACTAATTACAAATGACACGAATCGGATTAAAATATTATCTAATCCCCATAAAGTTAAAGACATGATAAAAGTTGC
This sequence comes from Buchnera aphidicola (Floraphis choui), assembly GCA_039830045.1. NCBI lineage: Bacteria > Pseudomonadati > Pseudomonadota > Gammaproteobacteria > Enterobacterales > Erwiniaceae > Buchnera > Buchnera aphidicola. Next base: position 45,796 of record CP140044.1, read on the forward strand.
AATTATAACAATAATAGTTGTATGAAATGTTTCTTTCATACTTGGCCAGGTAATTTTCTTTATTTCTTTTTTTGCTTCATGAATTAATGAAATAATTTTTTTTCCTTTTTTTGTTAAAGCAGTAATTGTTATAATTAAAGTCATGAGAGATATTGTTATTATTATATGTAGTATAAATGATAAATGTATATAGTAATAATGTATTAATGCTGACATTACTAGTATTCCTATACTAAACCATTTTATTATGTCTATAGTACGAGGATTATTCCAAAATTTAATAATATTAGCCATGTATTATCCTGAAATATTAACTACATGAAATTAAATCGTAAAATTTATGTAATCGTTTATTTATTATAAAATAAATACAAAGTAGATTATAATGTTTATATTTTATTATGTTTATATTAAAAAGTGATGAATCGTAACTGTTATAAAGTTGTTATTACATGATAATACAAGTTTGATGTGTAATAATTATGATTTAATAATAATATTTTATATATTATAACTTTTTTATAATTTTTAATTTCAATGAATTTAGATAGTGTTTATATAAAATATATGTGAATTTTATTATGATAAACTAAATTTTTTAAATGAACGGTATTTTATAGATAGAAAATAATAAAAAAAACTATAAATATAAATTTCAGATATTTATTTTTTATTTTTGTTGTAAAATAAAGGTTAAAGTGGTGTTTTGCTGATACCCAGAGTTAAACTGGGGACCTCACCCTTACCAAGGATGCGCTCTCATCAACTGAGCTATACCAGCTTTTATACGGTTTTTAGCGAGCAGCGGGAATCGAACCCGCATCATCAGCTTGGAAGGCTGAGGTAATATCCGTTATACGATGTTCGCAATATAAAATTTTTACTTTATGGTGGGAGAAGGATTCGAACCTTCGAAGTCTATGACGGCAGATTTACAGTCTGCTCCCTTTAACCACTCGGGAATCCCACCTTATTTATTAATATTTTGCCGGCTACCGGAATCGAACTGGTGACCTACTGATTACAAGTCAGTTGCTCTGCCTATTGAGCTAAGCCGGCTTGAACGATTAATATATTACGTATAGATTGAATTTTATGCAATAAAAATTTTTAAATAATATAATATTATTTTGATTTATTTTGGTTTTTATATTTTTATAACGATTAGAAATTAATATAAAATTCTTAGATACTATAATTTAGGATATAATTAATTACATAAAATAATGTTTATTTAAAATAAGTATTATATACGTAATTTAATATATTACTTTAGATATTTAGTTTATAAAACATTGTTGTTTATAGTTAAAAGTAGTATTTTAAAATTTTAATTAAAATATAAAATTTAAATTTTTTATGAAAATACTTAACTCATATTTACATTTTAAGTACATTATTCGTCATTTAGTAACAGATATTTTATATAATGATATAATATATAGAAAAAATTTTGAACATAACAATAAAACTCCTTATATTATAGGAATTTCTGGGAGTGTAGCAGTTGGAAAAAGTACTATTTCTAAGTGGTTTAAAGATGTATTAAAAACTTTTTTTGTTACTAAGAATATCTCTATTATTACTACTGACAACTTTTTATATTCTAATAAAATTTTATATGAATTAGGATTAATAGAAAAAAAAGGATTTCCTCAAACGTATAACATGAAACAATTGATAAAATTTTTTTTGGATATTAGATTAGGAGTTAACAATATAGCTATCCCCGTATATTCACATTTTTTTTATGATATTATTCCAAATTTTAAGAAAATTGTATATAAATCGGATATTTTTATTGTAGAAGGTCTACATATTCTAAATCCTCTTTTATATAGAATAAAAAAAAATAATCGTTATATTTCGTTAAATTTTTTGAATTTTTCAATTTATATTGATGCAGATTATTTATTTTTAAAGGAGTGGTATCTTACTCGATTTTTAAAATTAAGATATATATCAAAATTTTACTCTAATTCTTTTTTAAATTATTATTCTAAAATGTCTTGTAAAGATGCAATGAACATGGCTACCAAAATTTGGTACAATACTAACTATAGAAATCTAAAAGAAAATATTTTACCAACTAGAAAATATGCTGATTATATTATAACTAAAAATTATAATCATGAGATTAATAACATTCAATATATGAACAAAAATAATATTTAGTTTTTGGATATTATTTTATGTTCTTTAAATTTATATAATTATTAACAATAATATTGACATTTTATAGTTTTAATATTTGTGTGATAATAATATTAATTTATATTATTATTTTCAATAATTTTAATTTCTAATTCAAGAAAAATATTAAATTTTTGTTTTACTTTATTTTGTACTATGTTTGCGAGAGTTAGTACATCTTTTGCTGTAGCTTTATATTTATTGATTAGTACTAACGCTTGATTTTGACACACTTGAGCCCCACCAATAGAATATCCTTTGAGTTGACATTGTTCAATTAACCATCCTGCTGAGATTTTTATGTTATTATTACTTTCGGGATAGTTAGGTAAATTCTTATATTTAAATAATAACTTTTTAGCACAATTTTTATTAATTATAGGATTTTTAAAAAAACTTCCAGCATGACCTATTATATTTAAATTAGGAAATTTTTCATTTCTAATACGTTTAATATGATTGAAAATTGTATAGGCAGTTAAATTGTTACGATCTAAATTTTGTAATGATAAATAAGAAACGTTTGGTATCCATTTTTTTGGTAATTTAATTCCAACAGCTAAAATTATATAATTGTAATAATTTGCATTTTTGAAAATACTATCTCGATATTTAAACATACAATATTTGTTTTTTATTTTGATTACATTACGATATGTTAAAGAAAATATTTCAATATAGTCACAGATATCTTTAAATTCTAATCCATATGCTCCTATATTTTGAATTGGTGCTGCTCCTACTGTTCCAGGAATAAAAGCTAAATTTTCTAAGCCATAAATTCCTACATTAAGTGTATGTGTAACTAAATTGTGCCATTTTACTCCTCCTTTTGCATATATTAACCAATTTTTTCTAGTTTCTGTAATTTTTATTCCTTTTATTTTATTAATAGCTACAATTCCATTATAATATTTAGAAAATAGCGTATTACTACCTTCTCCTAAAATTAAAAAAGATATTTCTTTTTTTTTGCATGTTTTCCATATTTTAATAAGAGTATTTATATTTCTGATTATGATAATTTTTTTGGCATATTCGTTAATTTTAAATGTATGGAATCTTTTTAATGATTGTTCTTTGCGTGTCATATTATATTGTATTTAATATTATTATTAAAATTAATAAATTAAACTGAGATAGTGTATGAAAACTTGTTTTAAATCAATTATAAAATTATATTGATATTTATCTTAATAATATAGTTTTAAATATAGTACATTATTTTCTTCTATAAATTATTAAGAGATATTCTAATTTTTATTATATATTATATATTATAATATTATTAAAGAAATAATTTTTAAAAGTTTGTTATTATTTTTATATTATTTTAAAAATTTAAATGATGTAAAATTGTTAATTTTAATTATTTTTGTTCTAAAAGGAATTATAACGTGACTTTATTAAATAAATGCTATCATGAAATTCTTAATGAATATTTGGTAAATTTTCATGAAAAGGTTGATATTTCATTTGAATTATTTCCTCCCAAAAATCAAATTATACAAAGTAATTTTTGGAATACAGTTAATCAGTTGAAATTATTAAATCCTATTTTTTTTTCAGTGACATGTGGTGCTTTTTCAGGAGAAAAAAATCGTACATATGATGTTGTTCGAGAAGTTCAAAATAACACAAAGATTGAAACAGCTCCTCATCTTACTTGTATTGATTTTACTAAAGAAGAATTAAAACAAATTGCAAAAACATATTGGAACAATGGTATTCGTCATATTGTAGCTTTAAGAGGAGATATTAAAAGTAGTAAAGACAAACCTAAAATGTATGCTTCTGATTTAGTAAAATTATTAAAAGATGTCGCTAACTTTGATATATCTGTTGCTGCTTATCCAGAAGTACATCCTGAGTCTCGTAGTGCGAATGATGATTTAATTAGTTTGAAGACTAAAATTGATTGTGGTGCAAATCGTGCAATTACTCAATTTTTTTTCAGTGTTAATCATTTTTTAAAATTTAGAGATTTGTGTGTAAGTAATGGTATTACTATAGATATTGTTCCGGGTATTTTCCCTATTATTAATTTTAAGCAGTTATGCCATTTTTCTAAAATGAGTAATGTAGTTATTCCAAATTGGATTTATCATATGTTTGATGGATTAGAAGATGATTATGAAACTATAAAAATTATAGGAGCAAGTATAGCAATGGACATTGTTAAAGTACTTTACAAAGAAGGAGTAAGAAAATTTCATTTTTATACTTTAAACAAATCAGAGTTAGTAATTCCTATTTGTCGTGTATTAGGAATAAGAGTTAACGCTTTTAATAATGATAAAAAGTAAATATTTCCAGATCAATATTTATATTTTATTTAGTGAATATGAAAGTTAATAATATTTTCTAAAATATTAAGTTTGATGAAAAATTTAGTTTAGAAATGTATTTGTAAAGTTTTTGTTAATGAATTATTATTGACAAAACGTTTTATTTTTTAGATTTAAAATTGTTATTTTGGCATGATAAGTAAAGTTTATACTTTAATGTATTTTTATAATATATTTTTAATAATTTAGTTTATATTAATAACATATTAATATTAAGGTTTATAATGTTTAGTAATAAAGGTATTAATAAAGTAATATTAGCTTATTCAGGCGGATTAGATACATCAGCTATTATTCCTTGGATTAAAGAAAATTATAGCTCTGATGTAGTCGCATTTGTTGCTGATGTAGGACAGTCGCGTAATGATTTAGACAATATTGAAGAAAAAGCGCTGCAATCTGGAGCGTCTCAGTGCATTATTGTTGATTTGAAAGAAGAATTTATACAACATTATGTTTATCCAACATTGCAGACTGGAGCGTTGTATGAAGGAAGTTATTTATTAGGTACAGCATTAGCTCGACCAATTATAGCCAAAGCTCAAGTAGAAATTGCACTAAAGTTAGGAGCCGATGGTTTATGTCATGGAGCTACTGGAAAAGGAAATGATCAAGTTAGGTTTGAAACTACGTATGCTGCATTAGCACCTCAATTAAAAGTTATTGCTCCTTGGAGGGAGTGGAATTTACGTTCACGTGAAGAATTATTATTATATTTAAAAAAAAGAAATATAAAAACAACAGCTACTATCGAAAAAATTTATAGTAGGGATGAAAATGCTTGGCATATTTCAACGGAAGGCGGAATTCTCGAAAGTCCATGGAATCGATCTAAAAAAGATTGCTGGGTATGGACTGTAGACCCTAAAAATGCGCCTGATGAATCAGATATTGTTTCTTTAAAAATAAAAAATGGATGTGTAATAGCAGTAAATAGCGTTCGTTTAACTCCGTTTCAATGTTTAAGTGAATTAAATTTAATAGGATCAAAACATGGAATTGGTCGTGTTGATATTATTGAAAATCGTTTGGTAGGAATGAAATCTAGAGGATGTTATGAAACTCCAGGAGGGACAATAATATTTAATGCATTACGTGCTATTGAACAATTAGTATTAGATAGAGAGAGTTTTAAATGGAGACAAACACTTGGATTAGAAATGTCATATGTAATTTATAATGGAAATTGGTTTAGTCCTATTCGAAAATCTATTCAAGCATCAGCAACTGAATTATCTTCAGAGTTAAATGGAGAAGTCGTATTAGAACTATATAAAGGAGTAGTTAATCCTATTCAAAAATATTCGCCTAATTCTTTATATTCTAAAGAATTTGTTACATTTGGTTCGGATAATGTATACCATCAATCTGATGCACATGGATTTATAAAATTGTTTTCTTTGCCTTCTAAAATACGAGCAATGAATAATAACCCTCGTTGAGAAATATATCGAAAATAAAATCATAGTTGTTAATATAATTAGTGGAGTAGATATAAAATGTTGTGGGGAGGAAGATTTGTACATAAACTTAATTCATTTTTTAAGAATTTTAATTCTTCTTTGAATGTGGATTATAAATTAGCAGAACAAGATATTTTTTCCTCTATAGCTTGGTCAAAATCACTCTTAGATGCTGATGTATTAACGGTAGATGAACAAAAAAAAATTGAATCATCTTTAAATATTTTATTAAAAAACATTATTAAAAATCCTAATTTATTATTGAATAATGATTCAGAGGATGTTCATAGCTGGATAGAAAAAGAATTAATTAAAATTGTAGGAGTAACTGGAAAAAAATTACATACTGGACGAAGTAGAAATGATCAAGTAACTACTGATTTAAGATTATGGTGTAAACATAAGATTAAGATTTTATTAAAACGAATACGAGAGTTTAAAATAGTTCTTATAGAAATTGCTGAAAAAAATCAAAAATCTATTATGCCGGGATATACACATTTACAAAGAGCACAACCTATTACTTTTGCTTTTTGGTGCTTAGCTTATGTGGCAATGTTAAATCGAGATACCGATCGCGTAAAAGATGCATTAAAAAGATTAAACGTTAGTCCATTAGGTTCTGGAGCTCTTTCTGGTACTTCTTGGAATATTGATCGTGAAAAGTTAGCTGAAGAAATGGGATTTTTATCAGCAACGGATAACAGTTTAGATAGTGTATCAGATCGTGATTATGTTATTGAGTTAGCTTCAGTAGCATCTATTGGAATGGTTCATTTATCTAGATTTTCAGAAGATTTAATTTTTTTTAATTCTTCTGAATCAAATTTTATAGTGTTATCTGATTCAATTACTTCAGGTTCTTCTCTTATGCCTCAAAAGAAAAATCCAGATTCTTTAGAACTTATTAGGTCTAAATCGGGAAGAGTATTTGGTTTTTTAGTTAGCATCTTAGTGATTCTTAAAGGATTACCTTTGTCTTATAATAAAGATATGCAAGAGGATAAAGAAGGCTTATTTGATTCTCTAGATACTTGGGAAAATTGTTTGTTAATGTCTACTTTGATTTTAAAAAATTTAGAGATTAATCATACTGTGTGTTTAGAAGCAGCGAAAAAAAGTTACGCTAATTCTACTGAATTAGCCGATTATTTAGTTAAGAAAGGTGTAGCATTTCGTGATGCTCATTGTATTACTGGGAAAATAGTATTAGAAGCAGTAAAACAAAATGTATCATTAGAAAAATTACATTTAGATGTGCTAAAAAAATATTGTAATTATATTGATAGTGATATATATGGACATTTGAAGTTAGAATCGATTTTCGAAAAAAGAAATGTAAAAGGAGGAGTTTCATTTTATCAAGTTCAAGAAGCTATTAATAAATTTAAAAAAGAATTAGATGAAAACGAAATATATTAGGATAACATATTGAATATAAATAATTTTATAACATATTTTATATTTTTTTATAATATTTCATTTTAATATGTAGCTAATTTTAATAATTTAATGAAAATATTATAGATTTTATTATTATTTTCATTAAAATATATAATTATTAACTATATAGGTATTTATAAAGTAAATAGTAGCTTAGATAAATACATATAATAAGAATTATAAAACTTTTATAGTAAAATAATAAAAAATTATTGATTATTACATATATTTAAATAAGTTTATTGATAATGAATGTGTTATTTAAAATTATATAGATAATAATTAAAAACTTTTTGTAAATAGTTAAATTTAAAAATTATTTTTATTTTACAATACAATATTTTCTGTATTAGGAGAAAAAATGTTTTCTGAGGAAGTAAAATTAATATGGAATCAAATTTTATCCGAAGCACAAATATTAATTAATCAAGAACCGGTATTGGTTAGTTTTTATTATTCTTATATATTAAATCATAGAGATTTTACTTCAGCATTGAGTTATATTTTATCAAGCAAGTTAGGAAATAATGTTGTTTCTTCTATTTTTATTAGAGATATTATAAATAATGTATATATTTCTAATAATGCAATTGTACTATCAGCAATTAAAGATGTTCAATCAATATATCATAATTATCCTGAAATAAAATGTTATTCAATTCCATTTTTATATTTTAAAGGTTTTCATGCATTACAAGCGTATCGAGTATGTCATCATTTATGGAATAATCAGAGACAAGAATTAGCTATATATTTTCAAAGTTGTATTTCAGCTATTTTTTCAGTAGACATTCATCCTGCTGTTCAAATAGAAAATAAAGTTATATTAGATAACGCTACAGGGATTTCTATTTCGAACGCAACTATTATAAGAAGTAATATGTCTAATTTTAGGTCAACTAAATTAAATAATATTAAGAAAGATAATTTTATTAATTATCCAATAATTAGAAAAGAGGTATTTATAGGATCAGGAGTTAAAATATTAGGAGATATTGAAATAGGATCTAGATCAATAATTAGTTCAGGTTCTATTGTATTAATTTCTGTACCTCCTAATAGTATTGTTAATTAAATTTCTACTAAAATAGCAAACGTTTCTAGTAAATAATAAATAATTATTTTACTGTATAAAAAGTTATTTCTAATCTTATTTGATAATTATATTATGATTTATTATAAAGTATTTTATACGAACATATGCTATTACAAAAAATATAATGTTTTTAAAAATTATTAAGTTAAATAATTAATATTATTTTAGTTTTTATATCTAGTATATTATATATAAATTAAGTTAACAATATTTTAAAATATGTTTTACCTAGATTTAGATATTAAAGCTTCCTTTTTAATAGGAAGCTTTCTTAAGTTTTATAATGACGTTTAAGTTTTATTCATCTAAAAAACTACGTAGTATTTCTGATCGACTAGGATGTCGTAATTTTCGTAGTGCTTTAGCTTCTATTTGACGTATTCTTTCTCGAGTAACGTCGAATTGTTTTCCTACTTCTTCCAAAGTATGATCTGTATTCATATCAATTCCAAATCTCATACGGAGTACTTTAGCTTCTCGTGCTGTTAGTCCAGACAAAACATCATGTGTAGCTGACCGTAAGCTTTCTGCAGTAGCCGAATCTAATGGTAGTTCTAATGAAGTATCTTCTATAAAATCTCCTAAATGAGAATCGTCATCTTCTCCAATAGGTGTTTCCATAGATATAGGTTCTTTTGCTATTTTTAATATTTTTCGTATTTTTTCTTCTGGGATTGACATACGTTCTGATAATTCTTCAGGTGTAGGTTCCCGACCAACTGTTTGTAATATTTGTCTGGAAATTCTATTTAATTTATTAATAGTTTCAATCATATGCACTGGTATTCTAATAGTTCTCGCTTGGTCTGCAATGGATCGTGTAATTGCTTGTCGTATCCACCAAGTTGCGTATGTTGAAAATTTATATCCTCTTCGATATTCAAATTTATCTACAGCTTTCATAAGTCCTATATTGCCTTCTTGGATTAAATCCAAAAATTGTAACCCTCTATTTGTATATTTCTTCGCAATTGAAATGACTAATCTTAAATTAGCTTCCACCATTTCTTTTTTTGCTTTTTTAGCTTTTGCTTCTCCGATAGACATTCTTTTATTTATATCTTTTACTTGTTCAATAGTTAATCCTGTTTTTTGTTCAACATTATTGAGTTTGTTTAAAACAACATTAAGCTCTTCTTTTATTTCATTTAATTTTTCAAACCATGGTTGCTTTTTATGCTTGGATAGCTGAATCCATATGTTTTTAATTTTTTTTCCTATAAAAAATTTTAAAAAAATTTTTTTTGGAATGTTACAATGTTCCAAGCATAGTTTCATTATGAGTTTTTCTTGTATTCGCACTTGTTTCATCATATGTTGCATATTTTTAACTAAATAATCAAATTGCTTTGGAACTAATTTAAATTGTCTAAATATTTCTGATAAATTATGAATTTCAATTAAGGAATCATGATGATTTCTATTTTTACGTTTTATTGTATTATTTGTTATGACATATTGATTTTTTAATTCAATAAATTTTTCTCGAGCTAGTTCTGGATCGACTTGGTGATCACTTTCATTATTTTCATCTAAATGTTCGTCATCGTTATTATGAATATTTCCTTCTTCTATAAATTCAGATCCTATATTATGAGAAATAGGTGAGAATACTTCTTCTAAATTAGGATCTATAAATCCATTAATTAAGTCGGTTAATTTTAATTCTCCTAGTTCTACTCGAGTATATTGTGAAAGTAAATAAGTAATAGTTTCAGGATATTCGGCTACAGAACATTGAACTTGATTAATTCCATCTTCTATTCTTTTAGCTATGTCGATTTCACCTTCTCGAGTTAATAATTCAACTGTACCCATTTCACGCATATACATTCGAACAGGATCAGTAGTGCGTCCTAATTCGGACTCTACGTTAGACAATACTTGTGCCGCTGCTTCTACTGCATCTTCGTCTGCATCTGTATTTCGTATTTCTTGAAGTATAAGATCATCGGCGTCCGGTGCTTCTTCTACTACTTGAATACCCATATCATTAATCATTTGTATAATATCTTCTATTTGATCTGAATTAATAATATCATTTGGAAGATGGTCATGAACTTCAGTATAGGTTAAATATCCTTGTTCTTTTCCATGGGTAACTAGTAATTTAAGTTGTGATTGTGGATTCTGCTCCATAAGACGATATCCATATTTTATTAATTTTAGTATGCGTTAATTATATCGAAAATAGTATGTAATATAAATATATTCAAATTTGTTTAAAAAACGTTTCGTTTAATATTTAATAATAAATATTTATGATATTAAACATATACGAAATTTTTAAAAAAGCAGTTTTATTTTTTATAAGTATAATATTTTTATGTTTTTAAATGGCAATTATTTATTTTTAATGATTTATTACGGATGCAATTATAATTTTGCTAATTTTTTATTAATTAACCATAGCTTGTTTTTTTCGTCTTTTTTAAGTCCTATTTTTCTTTCTTTTGTTATAAGTTTATTTTGTTGATCTTCTAATGTTTTGTAATAAAGGTTAGTTAATGAATCCAAAAAAACTTGTTCTATTTTATTATCGATAATCATATGGTTCCATTTTGCTAATTGATTTAATTTCTCAAAAATTTTTGTATTTCTATACATTTCTAATATTTGTCCAGTATTACAATTTTTAAATTCAATGCATTTTTTTATCAAATCTAAGAAAACAAATACTCCTGGTGAATGAAAATGATGTAAATATTTTAGTGATGGAATAATAAGTGCTAATCTTGGGTTTTGTATCAATAGTCCAATTAAAGTGCGTATTGTAATATGTGATATTGTTGTATGTGTACTATGTAGTTTAAAGCTTTTATATATATGTGTAGAGTCTATTTTTTCTAAAATATTTTGATCTGGAATTCCAATTTTATTGCCTAATTTTTGAAGTAAATATGTACGCATGACTTTTCCAGGAATCAAATTAATCAAAGGAACAGCCGTAGAAATTAAAGAAAATCGTTCATTAATTGAACTTAAATCTATATTTTCAAATAATGTATTAAATAAAAAATTTGATAAGTTTACTGCATTATTGATGCGCTTTTTGAATTCTTTCGTACCTTCTTTTCTAATTATTGTGTCGGGATCTTCATTATTAGGTAAGAATATAAATTTTATGTGTTTTCCATCATATATATGAGGTAAGGCTATCTTTAAAGTTCTCCATGCAGCTTTTTTCCCTGCAAGATCTCCATCGTAACAGCAGATAACAGTATCTGTAATTTGAAATAATAGTCGTATTTGATTATTTGTTATAGATGTTCCTAGTGCAGCAAGTGAATAATTAATATTAAATTGGAAAAGTGTTATTACATCAATATATCCTTCTACTATTAATAATTTTTTAGGTTTTGGATTGTATTTTAAAATTTCAAATAGACCGTATAAATTTCGACTTTTTTGAAATATATTTGTTTCAGGAGAATTAATATATTTAGGAAAATTGTTGTTAGGTAATCTTCCTCCAAATCCAATAACTTTTCCGTTTTTATTACGAATTGGAAAAATTATTCTTCTTCGTAAACGATCATATTTATATCCTTTATTATTAATAATTAATACACCAATATCAATTAGTTCTTTTGTATTAAAATTATTAATTTTTTTTTCTGTATCAGACCAATTTGTAGGAGAAAACCCAATATTAAAAAATTGAATCATAGATTTGCTTATTCCACGATTAATTAAATATTGGTACGCGTGTTCCATGTTAAATATATTTTTATGATAGATATAAGATAACTTTTCTGTTAAATAATATAAGTTGTTACGTTGTTCATAGTTAAAGTCTTGAGAGAAATATCTTTTTTGATATGGTATTTTTAAACCATTAATATTTGCTAGTTCTTCTATACTTTCTACAAATGTTAATTTTTCATAATTTATTAAAAAATCAATAATATTTCCATGCGAATTACATCCAAAGCAATAATAAAATTGTTTTTCGTCACTTACAGTAAAAGATGGTGTTTTTTCTTCATGAAATGGACAATGTGTATTATAATTTTTTCCAATTTTTTTTAATGGAATTTTTGTGTTAATGACATTAACAATATTGGTTTGACGTAATAATTCATTAATAAAATATTGTGGAACTATTCCTTTCATGTTAATTTTCAATATTATATATGTATGTTGACCGAACTCTAAGGTAAGAACGGCCAGATAATTAATTTTTAAATAAATAAAAAAATTAATACATTCGAATTCGTTTTAGATTTTCTCTAGAAAGTTTTTTAGCTAATCTTTTTATTGCTGATGCTTTTGCGCGCTTTCGTTCAGTAGTAGGTTTTTCATAAAATTCTCTTCTTCGAATTTCAGCTAAAATTCCAGATTTTTCGCAAGATCTTTTAAATCTTCTTAACGCTACATCGAAAGGTTCGTTTTCTCGTATTTTAATAATAGGCATATATTAACCCTTTATTTATTGAAATGATGAATATTTTATATTTTTAAAAAAGTACGTTATATAAAGAAATCACATTTTAAAATATTAATGTTATGTAAAACAATTATAAATGAAAAGATGCAATAATTTATTGTACAATAATAATTTTAAATTAATATTTAATTGATGTATATATTATTTTTTATTTGTAAGAATTCTAATATAATATAAAGTATTAAATATTGTTGATTTCAACATAAAATTATAGTTATAAATATATATGCGAATACTAGGTATTGAAACTTCTTGCGATGATACTGGGATTGCGATATATGATAATATTAAAGGAATTATGTCTAATAAATTATATAGTCAATCTCATTTTCATAATTACTATGGAGGTGTTGTTCCTGAATTAGCTTCAAGAAAGCATCTTGAAATTTTAATTACATTAATTGAAGATATGTTAAAAGAATATAATATTGACAAACGTTCTATACATGCTATCGCTTATACTGCTGGTCCTGGATTAATAGGTTCTTTGTTAGTTGGTGCATCTTTAGCTACTGCATTAGCGTTTTCTTTAAATATACCTACTATTTTAGTTAATCATATGGAAGGTCATTTATTGACTCCTATGTTAGAACGTATAAAACCTAAATTTCCATTTGTAGGTTTATTAGTATCTGGTGGACATACTCAATTAATTAATGCATATGGTATTGGAAAATACGAATTATTAGGAAGATCTTTAGATGATTCTGTTGGTGAAACTTTTGATAAAATAGCTAAATTATTAGGATTAAATTATCCCGGTGGCCCTAGTTTGTCTAAATTAGCAGAGTCAGGAAAATTAGGTAGTTTTGATTTTCCAAGACCTATGATGAATCGAATAAATTTGAATTTTAGTTTTTCTGGATTAAAAACATTTATTTCAAATATTATAAAAACTAAAAATATTAATTTTCAAACGCGAGCAGATATTGCAAGAGAGTTTGAAAATTCAGTTACAGATGTTTTAGTTTTAAAAAGTAAAAAAGCTTTAAATAAATTAAACTATTCTACTTTAGTAGTATCTGGAGGTGTAAGCGCTAACGTAGTTTTAAGAAAAAAATTAAATGATATGGTTGAACATTTTAGAGGAAAAGTATTCTATTCAAAACCAGAATTATGTACTGATAATGGTGTGATGATAGCTTATACAGGCATGCTTCGATTTAAAAAATTTAGGACTTTTAATCTAGAAATCTCTGTATATCCTAAATGGTCTATTACTGATCTAAAACCAATATAATTATTTGAAATTATTACTGTATAAGAAAAAATTAATATCTTAAAAATTTTATTTTTTTAAACTTTTTTACTATGTATAATAGTAATATATTTCTTTAAATCTTGAATAGTTATAATCGGAATATTTTTTAGTTGTGAAAACTGAATAATTTCAGATAGTTTTGACATGGATCCATCTTTATTAGTTAACTCGCATATTATTCCAGCAGGTTTAAATCCAGCTAAAATTGCTAGTTCTATAGATGCTTCTGTATGCCCAGATCGTCCAAGTATACCATTTTTATGTGCTTGTACTGGAAACACATGTCCAGGTCGATTTAAATCTTGTGGTTTTGCATCATTTCGAATAGCTGTTCGAATAGTAGTTATTCTATCTTTAGCAGATACTCCAGTTGATACCCCTCGAGCAGCTTCTATAGTTATAGTAAAATTAGTTCCAAATTTACTAGTATTATTTTTCACCATAAATGGCAATCTTAGTTGTTTTCGTTTAGATTCAGTAATACATAAACATACGATTCCACTTCCATATCGAATAGTTAATGCCATTTGTTCTATAGTCATAGTTTCTGCTGGAAATATTAAATCACCTTCATTTTCACGATTAATATCATCTAGAACAATAACTCCGTTTCCTAATTTGAGAGATTTTATTGCATTTTCAATACGTTTTTGTGGAGTAATAGAAAAGAAAGATTGGTGCATTCTATTTAGCCTTTATGGTGATAATACTATAAATATTAAATAAATTAATTGATTATAAAGTGTATCTAAGAATTGTTTATTATGTATTTTAATATAATATAAATATTTATTTAAAACAAACATTTATTAGAAATATTGTTTAAAAAGTTATTAATTTGTTTATGAATTATATTGTTTAAAAGTATAAAGGATACGATTTATGAAAGTATATTTAGTTGGAGGTGCTATTCGAGATAAATTATTAAATATTCCAATTAAAGATAGGGATTGGGTAATTATTGGAGCTACGTCGGAAATGTTATTAAGTTTAAATTTTAGACAAGTAGGAAAAGATTTTCCTGTATTTTTACATCCAAAGAGTAAAGAAGAGTATTCTTTAGCAAGAATTGATAGAAAATATGGATTAGGGCATACAGGGTTTAAAACTAATTGTTCTAAAACAGTTACCTTGAAGGAAGATTTGATGCGAAGAGATTTAACAATAAATGCTATTGCTCAAGATAAAAATGGAAATTATATTGATTTTTTTAATGGTATACAAGATATTGAAAACAGAATTTTGAGACATATTTCACCTTCTTTTTGTGAAGATCCTTTAAGGATTTTTAGAGTAGCACGATTTTCTGCAGCTCTCAATCATTTTGGTTTTAAAATTGCAAAAGAAACTATGCAGATAATGATTGACATGGTTAAAACTAAAGAATTATTATATTTAACAAAAGATAGAATTTGGAAAGAAACAGAAAAAGCTTTAAAAACGCATAATCCTCATGTATATTTTCAAGTTTTATATAATTGTAATGCATTATCTATTATTTTTCCTGAAGTTAATTTAATTTGTCAATATGAATCAAAGTATGTTAATAAGTATCATCAACAAATTTATTTTAAATTTAATTTTTTTTTAGAAATTGCTAAAATTTCTAGTTTGAATAGAGAAATAGATATTAGATTTTCTTATTTATGTAATATAATTTGTCAGTATACGTCATTTAATTATAGTTTTTTTTCACATAAAATTTACAATGAAACTTCAAAAAAATTAGTTGAAACATTTTGTAGACGTTTAAATATTCCTTCTTATATAGGAGATTTATCTATTATTTTTTCTGGATGTTTCAAATTTTTGAGTTTGATTCATTTTCGATCTTCAAAAAGCATTATTATATTTTTTAATAAAATAGACGCATGGAGAAAACCTAATAGAATACGAAAATTATCTGTTCTAATTAATTTATATATGTTTTTTTCTATAGATATTAAAATTATAGATTCATATCAAAGTAATTTTTTAGAAAAAGTATTTGATGTTTCTAATAGAGTTTCTGTTAAGTCTATTTTACGTTTAGGATTTACAGGAATAAGAATACGAGATGAATTATTTCGTCTTAGGGTAATTGCAATTGATAAATGGAGAAAAGATTATAACAACTTAAGAACGATAAAAACATAAATAAATTATAATAGATAATATTAATCTGTAAATAATAAATGGTGTAAAAGAACAGACATTAATTATTTTTAAGAATTTGTTTATGCAAATTCTTGATGTAATAAATGAAGACAAAAAACCAACGCTTAAAATAAATAAGTTATGTAATTGTATAGTATGAATATTATTAATTATGTCTAAAATTGTTGCTCCAAAAAAAATAGGAACGGATATAATAAAAGAAAAATGCGTAGCTGTACGTTGATTAAGTCCTATTAAAACTCCTATAGAAATAGTAGAGCAAGATCGAGAAAATCCAGGCCATAATGCTAAACATTGAAAACAACCTATAGTTAGTGATTTAAATAAATTAATATTTTCATTTTTATATTTTATTTTTTTTTTGAATATTTCAGACAATGTTAGTAATATAGAACCAAATATTAATGATAACAATATACTTTTAGGATTAAATAAAGATTGTATATATTTGTAATAGTATGATCCGAGTAGTATTGTTGGAAATATCCCAAGAAATACGTGGTAACATGATAGATTATAATTATTAATACATTTTTTATGCGTCTTAAAAATAGAATCAAATAATTTAATAAATGTATTTTTAAAATATAGTAGTATAGATAACGATGCACCAAATTGCATAAATATATTTAAGAATTTTGCTTCGTTTTTATCTATTTGAAAAATATCAGAAAGAATAATGGTGTGGCTAGTTGATGAAATAGGAAAAAATTCTGTAATACCTTCAATAGTTCCAAGTATAATTACGATCAAAATGTGATAGATATTTAATATATGTGTATTCATATTATGTAAATGGTAATTTTCTTATTAGAGTTTTTGTAAAGATAGGTAAAACGGTATATATTAAAGTTATTCCGTTTTACCTATAAATGTTATTTTTCTATAGAAAAAATAATATTTTTTCCTGCAATAATTTGACCTGATCTTTTATATATTTTTTTAAATAATTCCATATTAGATATTACTACAGGTGTTAATATAGATTTAGCTGTATTTTTTAATAATGGTAAATTAAGAGAAATAATTGGATCTCCTATTTTTACAATTTGGTTTTCTTGAGCAATTTTTTTAAATCCAATACCTTTTAATTTCACTGTATCTATTCCAAAATGTACAAATAGTTCAATATCATCTTCTTTAGATTGAATTGAGAAAGCGTGTAATGTTGTAAATATTTTTCCAATTGTTCCATTAATAGGAGATAACATAATATTGCTATTTGGTAAAATAGCTATTCCATCTCCTACTATTTTTTTAGAAAATACAATATCTGGAACTTCTTCGAGATTAACTATGTCTCCAGATAGTGGAGCAAAAATATTTATTATTTTTCTGGATGTGATATTTTTGGTTTTAAAAAAATTAGAAAACAAATTCATATTTTTCCTGTTAACAATTTTTTGTTAATTATTTAAAACAAATTCATTAATAATATTTATTATTTCTTTTGATGTTGATTGGGATAAAACGTTTGTAGCTAAATTTTTAGCATCTAAAAAATTTGTTTTTCGAATTATTTTCTTCACTTTTGGAATAGTTGATGCACTCATGCTAAACTCATCTAAACCCATTCCTAATAATAATGCAGTAGCTTTTTCATTTCCAGCTAGTTCCCCGCACATCCCGGTCCATTTTCCAGCATTATGGGAAGCATTAATAACTTTTTTAATTAAATTTAATACAGAAGGACTCATAGGATTATATAAATGAGAAATCAAATCATTTCCCCTATCAACAGCTAGTGTATATTGTGTTAAATCATTACTTCCAATACTAAAAAAATCTACTTCTTTTGCTAAATGATTTGCTATTATAGCAGATGCTGGAGTTTCTATCATAATTCCTATTTCGATGTTAGAATTAAATTGTATTTTCTTGTTTCTAAGTATAACTTTTAATTTTTCTAGTTCTTCTTTTAAATTTCGTACTTCTTCTATGGAAATAATCATGGGAAACATTATTTTTACTTTTCCGAAAGCAGATGCCCTTAGTATTGCAGTTAATTGAGCATGTAAAATTTCTTTTTTATCCATTGCTATTCTAATAGCTCGCCATCCTAAAAATGGGTTATCTTCTTTAGGAATATGCATATATGAAAGATTTTTATCTCCTCCTATATCCATAGTTCTTATGATTATAGATTTTCCTTTCATTTTCTCTACTACTGCTTTATATGCATAAAATTGTTCTTCTTCAGTAGGAAAAGAACTGCGATTCATAAATAAAAATTCTGTTCGATATAGTCCGATACATTCTGCTCCGTTTTTTTTAGCACTTTTAACGTCTTGAATTGTTCCTATATTTGCTCCGATAATTACTTTATGTCCATCAATTGTAATTGCGTACAAATGTTTTAACTGTTTTAAATTGTTTTTTTCTAGTTCGTATTTTTTTTTTATTTTCTTTATTTGCTGTATTTTTGATAATTCTGGATTAATAAATATAGCATTGTTAATACCATCTAATATTAAAAAATCGTTATTATTTACCTTTTTTGTTATATTTCCAGTACCAACAATTGCAGGAATTTCTAAAGAACGAGCCATAATAGATGTATGTGATGTTTGTCCACCTAGATCTGTAATAAATCCTAATACTTTGTTTAGTTTTATTTGAGCAGTTTCTGAAGGAGTTAGATCTCTAGCTATTAAAATAACAGGGTTTTGAATATGATTTAGATCTATAATATTTAAATTAAGTATATTTCTAATTAATCTATTTCCGATATCTCTAATATCAATTGCTCTATTTCGTAAATATTCATCATCTAATTGCTCTAATGATTTAGCTTGTTTTTCTATTATAATTTGAGTTGCATATTCTGCTGACAAATACTTTTTTTGAATAAGTAATAATATACTTTCTTCTAGTTCTTCATCTTCTACTAACATTATATGTCCGTCGAAGATATCTTCTTTTCCGTTTTTAAAGGTTTTTTCTACTTGTAATTTAATACTTTTTAATTGGTTAATTGTTTTTAACCTTCCTTGAATAAATTTTTCAATTTCTTGATTAATTTCATTATTTTTAATTTTATTTGTATTAATAAAAATTTTTTCTTCTATTAGTAGTAATGCATGTCCAAAAGCGATACCAGGAGATGCTAAAATACCTGAAATCATAATATTACCCTTAACATAACAATGTGTTATATTTTTATGATAGTAATTTGTTGGTCTCAGGTAATATTATATTAATTAGTATATATTATCCGGAAGTAACGTTACACTTCCGGTAAAATTATACTATAAATAATATTTAATATTTTTAAGACACAAATTTTTTTATTTAAGTGTTGCTATAAATTTTTCTAGGCTTTCTACTGCTATTTTTTCATCTTCACCATTTGCTGAAATAGTAATTAAGCTATGTTGTACTAATCCTAACGTTTGTAATTTAAATAGGCTTTTTGCATTTACAGATTTTCCTTTGGAAATAATATTAATTTCTGAAACGAATTTTTTTGCTTCTTTTACTAATAGTGCAGCAGGACGAGTATGTAGTCCATGAGGATTAGTAATTGTAATTTCTTTTTGGAACATTTTTTCTCCTAAGTTTTATTGTAAATTGCTTAAATAGAATTATTATATAATATTCTAAAATATTTGTTGTTTTAATTTAATTAAATATAAATTTTATTATTTTGTGCTACTGTATTATTTTAACCTTTATATATATATGTTTTAAAATAATGTATTATTTTTAAAAGTAAACTATTTTAAAATATTATTAATTTTTTAATTTGAAATTTAGAAAACAACATTTTTTAATACATTTTATTAAAAGATAAAGGTAATAGTTGTATGTTTTAAATGAGTTTTTATAATTTTATACAATAAATGACTTTCCTACATGATGCATCTTGTAAAAAATCCCTTTCATGTTTTATTTATTTTTATTTAGTTAATGTATATTTTCTTAATTTGATAAAATAGTGATTGTAATTGATTAGATTCAGGATATATAAATTGTCTAGTATGAAACGTATATTTATCTTTTATATTTTATACGTTTATTTTAATTTCATAGAATTTAAGTATTAAATTTTTGTTAAGTAATTTTAAGTAATACTAATTAATATGTTTTTATACATTAAGGTATTTCTAAAATAGTATCTTTAATTTTAATATTTGATATGAAGACATTGCATTTTTTATTTACTCTGATTTACAATTTTTATTGTAAAGTTTATCTTAATTTATTTTTAGGTTTTTAAAGTTATTAATTTTCTTTATAAAGTATATATGTTTTAAAATGTTTTCATATGACATAGTTTACATATGATTTGATTTTTTTAAAGTTTTCCATTAATTTTACATCTATATTAAATATTTTAATATTTTATTAATTTAGTGTTTAGTGCATATATAATGTGATTTCATACTTTTCATAATGTGAAATAAAAATATTTATTTTTTTATTGTAATTGTTATTTTTAACGAGTTATTTTTATGAATTTTTTACATTTTTAAAAGTTATATATATTTATTTAATGATATATTTATATTAAATACATTTGTTTTAATATAATAAAATATTCATATTAAAGAGTGTTTATATATAAAGTTTTAAAATTAATTGACAATTATTTAAGCATATTTTTAATGATTCACACTATATATCGTATATCAAAGAACTGTAGTGCTTAGTGTTGTTTAATTAAGTATATAATAAAAAATATTATTATTAATGTAATTGTCAAATTATTAATTGAATATGTTATTTTTTTTATTTTATTATACGAGCTTTTAACTATATAAGAGATAAAAATATATTTTATTTAAAATATTTGAAAATATAATTATACCTGACTGACAAAAATGTATAGTTATAAAACTACGCTATGTTCAATAATATTGATTAGAATATTTTTTGTATTTTAGTTTAATAATCTGGAATTTTATGACATTTATAAAAAATTATATATTAAGATTACAAGAAAAAATTCGTTATTATGGATATTTATATTATTCTCTAGATTCTCCTGAAATTTCTGATTATAGATATGATTATCTAATAAAAAAGTTACATTATTTAGAAAACAAATATAAAGAATTTTTAGTAACAAAAAATTCTCCTACTCTTACAGTAGGTTCTCCTGGCATAGTTGGATTTAAAAAATGTAAACACATTACACCTATGTTATCTTTGAATCATGTAGTTAATGTTAATGATTATTTGGAATTTGATAAAAAAATTAAAATATTGTTATCAGAAGAAAAAGTGTCTTTTTGTTGTGAATTAAAGATTGATGGTGTAGCTATAAATTTAATATATAAGAAAGGAATTTTAATAAAAGCAATAACTAGAGGTAATGGAATTGAAGGAGAAGATGTTACTAATAATGTTCGGATGATTTCTTCTATTCCTAGTAAGTTACGCGGATTTAATATACCTAAAAAATTAGAAGTTCGAGGCGAAATTTTCATGTTAAAAAGTGATTTCGTTCAATTAAATAATAAAGCAATTAATAATTTTACGAAAATATTTTCTAATACTAGAAATGCCTCTTCTGGGTTGTTGCGTAAAAAGTACTCTAAAACTACTGCTATGAAAAATTTAATGTTTTGTTGTTATGGGTATGGTTATTATCCCAGATATATAAAAATTTTTAATCATTATGATAGGTTAGAACAGTTAAAAATCTGGGGGTTACCAATTAGTGGATATAATTCCGTATTTTTCTGTAGTCATGACATTTTAAATTTTTATGATAAAATTAAGAATATACGACAATTTTTAAATTTTGATATTGATGGAATAGTTATAAAAGTTAATTCTATTGTTTTACAAAATAAGTTAGGTTACATGAGAAGAGCTCCAAAATGGGCTATTGCATTTAAATTTTGTGATCAAGAACAAAATTCTAAAGTTTTAAATATTGCATACCAAGTTGGTAGAACGGGAGTAATTACTCCTGTAGCTAAAATTGATCCTGTTCGTATATCTGGTGTCATTATAAAGAGAGTGTCTTTATATAATTTTAATGAAATTAAAAGATTAGACTTGTATATAGGAGATATTGTTAGAATTAAACGTTCTGGAGATGTCATTCCTAAGATAGTTAGTGTTATTAAAAGTAATCGTTCTAATGACATAAAGAAAATAATGCTACCTAATTTATGTCCGTCTTGTAAATCTAAACTAAAGTTAGATGACCAATGTATTAAAGTACGTTGTATAGAAGGTATTAAATGTAAAGAACAACTTAAAAAGTTATTATATTATTTTTGTTCTAGAAAAGGATTAAATATTTATGGATTAGGTTTAAAAATTATTAGCAAATTAGTTGATAAGCATTATGTAAAAAATTTTTCAGATTTTTTTAATCTTAATTTTGATGTATTGGTTAAACTGAACGATTTAGGAAAAAAGACTGCACGAAATATCGCTAATTCCATTAATCAATCTAAAAATATTACTTTTTCTAAATTTTTATGTTCTTTAGGAATAAATGAGATAGGAATGATTAAATCAGAAATTATTGCTAAACATTTCATATCTTTAAACTCTCTGATGAATTCAACGTTTCAAGAGTTATCCTCATTAAAAGGAATTGGTCCTTACTCTGCACATAGTGTGTTCAGTTTTATAAATGAACAGTTTAATAAAGAGATTATTTTATACTTATCGAACAATTTAAATATATATTCAAATGATATACAATCTCATGATGTAATAAAAAAATTAAATCCTTTTTTCAATAAAAAATGTGTTATTAGTGGCTCTTTTCATCAATTTTCTCGAATTAAAATAGTGAGCATCATTAATGAATTAGGGGGGTATGTTACATCGAATGTTTCAAGAAATACGAATTATATTATAATTGGAGAAAACCCTGGTTCTAAATTAATTAAATCTAAAAAATTTAATATAAAGGTAATCTTAAAGCAAGATTTGTTAGAGATAATTAAAAAGTTTTATAATATATAATTTCATTGTGGGTCGTGCAGGACTTGAACCTGCGACCAATTGATTAAAAGTCAACTGCTCTACCAACTGAGCTAACGACCCTAACTTAAAATTTGGGTGATGACGGAATCGAACCGCCGACCTTCTCCGTGTAAAGGAGAAGCTCTACCAACTGAGCTAATCACCCTATTTATTCTATTGTAAAGAATAGAAATGTAGAGTCAATCTTTTTTATAAAAATTTATTAATTATTTTTTATATTTTTATTCATTATTAGAATTTTAAATTATAGATTGAGGATAGTATGTTAGTTAGAACAAGATTTGCTCCAAGTCCTACAGGTGATTTACATATTGGAAGCGTTAGAACTGCATTATATGCATGGTTGTTTTCTAAAAGCAATAAAGGAAAATTTATTTTACGCATTGAAGATACGGATATTAAGCGGTCTACAAAAGCTGCAATTTCAGAAATTATCAAGAATTTAAAGTGGTTAGGATTAGATTGGGACGAAGGACCTTATTTTCAAAGTAATAAAATTGAATATTATCAAAATATTATTAATTCTATGATTGAATCAAGATTAGCTTATAGGTGTTATTGTACTACTGAGAGATTATGTCATTTAAGAAAAAGCCAGTTATTAGTTGGAAAAAAACCCAAGTATGATCGAAGATGTAGAAATATTTTAAAAAGTAATAACACTGATTGTGAATATGTCGTTCGGTTTTGTAATCCTTTATATGGGATGGTATCATTTGTTGATGAAATTAGAGGAAGAATATTATTCGATAATAAAGAATTAGATGATGTTATTATTCAGAGAACAAATGGCATTCCTACATATAATTTTTGTGCAGCAATAGATGATCGTGATATGAAAATTACCCATGTTATTAGGGGAGAAGATCATATTAATAATACTCCACGTCAAATTAATCTTTTACAAGCATTAGGTTCACAAATTCCTATTTATGCTCATGTATCAATGATATTAGACATAAATGGAAAAAAATTATCTAAAAGAAAAGAAGTGGTTAGTATTTCAGAGTATAGATTACAGGGTTATTTACCAGAATCGTTACTTAATTATATTGTTCGACTAGGATGGGCGTATGGAAATCAAGAAATTTTTAATATTAATGACATAATAAAAGTATTTACATTAAATAGAATTAGTAAATCTCCTAGTCGTTTCGATATAAATAAACTATTGTGGTTAAATCGATTTTATATAAAAAATTTGCCTATAGAATATGTTAAAAAACATCTTCAATATCAATTTAAGAAAAAACATATTGATTATACGAATGGACTTGATCTAATTGATCTTATAAAATTAGTTGGTTCTCGATATAGCACTTTGCGGGATATAGTGGATTTTTCTCATTATTTTTACAGTAATTATATCGTATTTAATATAGACGCAGCTAACAAATATTTAGTAAAGTCTTCTATTATTGTTTTAGAATACATATATAATGAAATTTTAAATCTTAATGAATGGAATTTAGAAGAATTATCTATTATGATATATTCATCAGTAAAAAAGTTAAAAATGACTTTTAAAATGGTATCTATGCCTATTCGTGTTGCAATGACAGGTAACACTGTTTCTCCTAGTATTGATATTGTCATATATGGAGTAGGGAAACGCCGATCTTTATCAAGAATCAAAAATGCATTATCTTACATTAATGGTAATTAATATTATGATAAATGAAATTTTAGTAAATTTTTGATTCATTAATACGTTTATTTTT
Organism: Buchnera aphidicola (Floraphis choui); assembly: GCA_039830045.1. Taxonomy (NCBI): domain Bacteria; kingdom Pseudomonadati; phylum Pseudomonadota; class Gammaproteobacteria; order Enterobacterales; family Erwiniaceae; genus Buchnera; species Buchnera aphidicola. Next base: position 70,885 of record CP140044.1, read on the forward strand.
TAAGAAATATTGTTTATACATATATTTATTAAAAGGGGTTATAGTTCAATTGGGAGAACGTTTGCATGGCATGCAAAAGGTTAGCGGTTCAACTCCGCTTAACTCCAAAATAGATTGTCATTTTTTAACGAATATTAATTATAAGAAGTTAAACTGATTTTAATGACGTAGTTTTTATAACTTTGTTTTAACAAATTATTTGATAAACGTAGAACATATATTCTAATTTTTTATTAGGCTCTAATATATTAAATGTTAAGTGTTTAGACATTTAATATATTAGTAACGTTCAATAATGATTAAAGTATTAAATTTGTAAATTCATCATTTCTTGATAGCCTGATATTACTTTATTTCTAATTTGAACCATTGCTTCTGTTGATATTAGATTTTTTTGTAAACTTATTAGTACATCACTTAAAGTCATGTGCTTATTCTTATCTGATTCAAGTTCTTCAGGTTTTTGTTCTACTTCTTTTTGACCTAAATTAAAAAAACTAAGTGCTGCATCACTTATATTATTTGTAAATTTTTTTGATATGTTATCTTTGGTTTCGTTTATATCCATTAAGGAGCCAAGAGCAGTTATTATTTCAATACCATCTCGTATAGTGTCAATAAACATTGTCTTCTCTGAAAAAGAGTAATACGAATATAGTAGATATTAGCATAAGTTTGAATAGGATAAAAATATTTAAAGCAATTTTTTTATTTATTTTGTTATAAAAGTAATATTATTAACAATTATTTTTATATAATAGGTGATTTAGTTGATATATACAAAACTATACATAATTTTCGTAAAGGAATAGTTCATGAATGTTGGTTTTAAACATAATTCGAATGTAAAAGAAAAAAATAAGAAACGTAATTTTTCGTCTTTTTTCCCATTTAATTTTCGTATTGTTGTGACAATTACATCAATATTATCAATAATTATATTTTATATGTTCTTTTTTAGATCTTCTAATTATTGTGTTCTTTATGATAATTTGTCTAATGAAGATGAGAAATTAATTATTTCTCAATTAACGCATATGAATATCCCGTTTAAATTTAATAGTAATCATAGCACTTTGTTAGTTCCAGAAAGTGAGTTAAAAGAAGCTCAGTTCAGTTTATCTGAACAAGGATTGCCTAAGGGTAAAAGTGTTGGATTTGAGTTGTTAGATCAAGAGAAATTTGGAATCAGTCAATTTAATGAACAAATAAATTATCAAAGAGCTTTGGAAGGGGAGTTAGCAAGAAGCATACAGCAATTAGACAATGTAAAAATGGCTCGAATACATATAGCTTTACCAAAGCCTTCTTTATTTGTTCAAGATAAAAGGTTACCTTCAGCTTCTATAATACTAAGTATTAAACCAGGTTCAAATCTCGAATCAAATCAAATTAATGCAATTTTATATATGGTATCTGGCAGTATATCTGGGCTATCTATTGAAAATATTACCATCGTTGATCAGAAAGGAAGATTATTAAGTAACAATGATTCTTCTAACAATATTGATGATCTTAAATTAAGATATTATAATTTAATTGAAGAACGTTATAAACAGAGGATTGAAAATATTTTAATACCGTTAGTTGGTATGAATAATGTACACGCGCAAGTTACAGCTCAAATTAATTTTGATAAAGTAGAAAGTACGGAAGAAAAGTATAAACCAAATTATAAAAATGATAAAAAATCTATTAGATCTCATCAAAGTAATACTAATATAGAAAATAATGAAAAGGGATATATGAATAATATTATTCCTTCTGGTGTTATTTCTAAAAACTCTAACGTTTTATCTAATAAGTCATCTTCGTCGCATAATAGACTTGATAAACATTCTGATTATGCATTAATGTCACCAAAATCTAATACTAATCAAGACTATATTATTAATTATGAATTAGATCACACTATTTTGCATAGTAAATTTCAGGTTGGTGATGTTAAACGTTTATCAGCTGCTGTTGTAGTAAATTATATTCATGATAAAAATGGGGATTTAGTATCTTTAAGTCCATATCAAATAAATAAGATTGAAAATTTAATTAAAGCAGTAATCGGATTTTCTGCGGAAAGAGGAGATATTGTTTCTGTAGTGAGTTCATTATTTATCAAACCATCTGTTCATATTTATAAAAATCTTTCTTTTTGGAATAAACCTTTATTTTTAAATAACTTATTTAAATATGGATTGATTTTAATTATTGTAACTATGTTATATTTCTTATATAAAGTATGTTTTTTTAAAAAGACTTTAAAAAAAGACAAGTTACAAGATGATATTTTGCGAGATAAATTAAGAAACAATAACCAAGTATTAAATCAGTTAGAAAAAGATTCACGAATTTCTACAGATGGAGGATTTAGTAATTTATCTAAACATAATTCATACGTTATAGCCATGATGATTCGAAAATGGATGAGTGGTGATAAAAAATGATGATTCTAGATGGTGTTACAAAAAGTGCCATTTTATTAATTGCTGTTGGTGTAAATAAGGCAACTGAAATATTAAAAGAATTATCTTTTTCAGAAATTCAAGATCTGATTAAATGTATGTTAAATTTAAGGCAAGTTTCTTGTACAATAGTTGATCAAGTAATATCTGAATTTAATGATAATTTTTCTATAGATAATTCTACTTCTATAGTAGATAAAAATTATGTTATTACTCTATCTAAAAAAGTTTTAGGAGAAAAGAATGCAGAAATTTTATTGAATAAAATTAAAGATAACGAAAAAATTATTTGTGGGATTAAACAATTAAATTTAGTTGATCCGAAAGTTATTGCTAATTTGATAAAATGTGAACATGCACAAATTATTGCATCAATATTAGTATATTTGAATAGAAATCAATCAGCAGAAATTTTATCTTATTTAGAAGAAAAGTTAAGTTTAGACGTTATTTCAAGAATAGCCGAATTTACTGGTTTAGAAAAATCAGGAGAAAATGAATTAATTAAAATAATTAATTATTTATTAGAGAATAAGGAAAAAGTTATTTTTAATGAAAATGGAGTAACAACTATCATAGAATTACTAAAATTAATGGAGTACGATCAAGAAAAACGCATTATAAATGGTATTGAAGTATTTAATAAAGAGCTAGCTAATATTATTAAATCTAAAATTTTTGTTTTTGAAGATATAATTAATCTTGATGACGCTTGCATTCGACGTTTAATTCAGGAAACAACACTAGATGAATTGTCAATAGCTATAAGCAGGTCTAGTGAATTATTAAAAGAAAAAATTTTAAAAAATATGTCTAAAAAAAATGCTGATTATTTGCAAAACTTTTTTATTAAAAATTCTTCTATATCGATAGATGTTATTAAAGAAAAACAGAATAATTTGTTAAATATAATTAAAAAGTTTTAAATAATAATAAATTTGTCAGTATTTAAATATTAGGAGTATTTATGCATCAGCATATTCCAAACACGGCTTGGAAAAAATGGTATCCTGAAGAGATAGTAAAAGATAATAATGATAATCAAGAAAACAATATAAATTTAGGGAATGGTAAATATAATATAAAAAAAAAAATTAGATTATAAAAATAATGATTCTATCGAAAAAAAAGATACAAAAAATTCTATAGATGATGATAAATCTAATTATGAAATAGGTTTTTTTCAAGGACAAAAAGAAGGGTTTATTGCAGGGTTAGAAAAAGCGTCTTTAGAATTTCATAATAAACATAATTTTATATTAATTCAAATGGATAATTTATTATCTAGTTTTGAACAGTCATTAATAAAATTAGATGAAGTAATTTCTTCTCGTTTAGTAAATTTAGCATTAAATATTTCGAAAAAGGTGATAGAAAGTACTTCATTTTCTGAAGAAACAATTTTATTAAAAAAAATTAAAACAATACTTAAAAATGAAAAAATAGCTTTTAAGAAACCAAAGTTATTAATTCATCCAAGTGATAAAGAAATAGTTGAAAATTATTTTGGAAATATATTTGCTAAATACGGATGGACAATTTTTTATGATGAAGATATTTCTAAAGGAGGATGTATAGTATTTTCAGGAGACACTATATTAGATTCTACTATTTTAGGACGATGGACTGAATTGTGCAGATTAGTTTTAAAGAAGGAAAAATTATGAATTTAAGAATAAATAAATGGATAAAAGAATTATTAATCTGTGAAAAAGAAATAATTAATCTTCCCAATATAGTATATTATGGACGATTAGTAGGGTTTAATGGATCTATTTTAGAAGTTAGTGGATTACAATTATCTCTTGGTTCAATTTGTTGTATAAGAAAAACTTTAGATATTTACAATATTGATGAAGTAGAAGCTGAAGTAGTAGGATTTAAAAATGGCATATTATTTTTAATGCCATTACAAAGTATAGAAGGCATTGCTTTAGGTTCTCGGGTACGACCTAAAGTTTTAGGTGGTATTAATTATGTAGTTAATCAATTGCCAATTTATGAGGGATTGTTAGGAAGAGTATTAGATAGCACAGGAAAACCGTTAGATGATTTAAAAGAAATTGATAAAAAATATAGAAAAACACTATCTTATTCTGCAATTAATCCATTGCATAGGAATCCTATTAAAGATGTATTGGATACTGGAATTCGTGCAATAAATGCGTTATTGACTATTGGAAGAGGCCAGAGAATTGGGTTGTTTTCTAGTTCTGGATTAGGAAAAAGTATATTACTTGGTATGATGACTAAATATACTGGAGCAGATGTAGTTATATTAGGATTAATAGGAGAGCGTGGACGGGAGGTAAAAGAATTTATTGAGACTATTCTTACTAAAGAAGCTCTTAAAAAATCAGTAGTTGTCGCATCTCCAGCTGAATGTTCACCATTATTACAAGTTCAAGGAGCTAATTATGCTGTTCGTATTGCTGAATATTTTAGAGATAAAAATTATCATGTATTATTAATAATGGATTCTTTAACGCGTTATGCTATGGCTCATCGAGAAATAGCTTTATCTATAGGAGAACTGCCTGCTACTAAAGGTTATCCACCTTCTGTATTTTCTAAAATATTTTCTTTAATAGAAAGAGCTGGAAATGGTAGAAAACAACAAGGTTCAATTACAGCTTTTTATACAGTATTATCAGAAGAAGAAGAAACATATGATCCTATTTCAGATGCCGCACGATCTATTTTAGATGGACATATCATATTATCTCGAGAATATGCTGAATCAGGTCATTATCCTGCAATTAATATTGAAACATCTATTAGTAGGGTTATGTCAAATATCGTTGATTCTATTCATGATTCTAAGGCTCGTTATTTAAAAAAATTGTTATCTTGTTATCAGCGTAATCGTGATTTAATTAATGTAGGAGCATATGTTTCAGGTACTAATAAAGAGTTAGATTTGGCTATTTCTCTATTGCCTAAATTTCAAAAATTTTTGCAACAAGGAATGCACGAAAAAAGTACTTTTACTGAGTCTAAACAAGATTTATATGGACTTTTTAATTAAATAGGAAGATTATTATATGTTTAAAAATAAAAAATGTATTAGTTTATTGACAAACATTGATAAAAAAAAAATCAACAATTATCTCTTATTTTAGAAAAAATTATTTTAAATAAAAAAAAGATTCAAGAGCAAGTCAATTTATTATCAAAATATAGAAATGAATATCTCGTTAAATTAAATCATGAAACATCTTGTGGTATTTCTGGTTTTGAACTAAAGAATTATGATTGTTTTATTTCTTCATTGATAAATGGTATTAAAAATCAAAGACAAACTATAAAACAGTATGAAGAACAATATAAAAAATACTTTATTTTATGGAAAAATAATCAACATAGATTATACATGTGGAAAACAATATCTATGAAATTATTGCAGTATGATTTTAAAATTATGCAATTAGAAGAACAATTACAAATTGATGAATATGTTCAGAAATCTTTTTTTGAAAGAAAGTAGGTTGCTATTATTATGTTAAATATTATAAATTTAGTTAAAACTACTCCTTTATATAGACATGGACATAATTTTTGTAAGTTAACTTTAAAAAAGAGTTCAAAATTATTTTTTAATGTTTTAGATAAATATTGTATATCAAATAAGAATAATGTTGTAAAAAATATAGAAAATAATAAAACTACAATTAGTTCTTTTTTTGATATTATTTTATCAAAAAATAATTTTGAAAAAAAAAATTTTTAAAAATAAAAAAGATTGTTTTAATGATATATTTCTATATTTTTGTATGTCTTATAGAGATAATATAAATTTTTTAAAATATATAACACAATACGTTAAAATAGAAGGAAAATTAGATAATTTACAATTTTATAATCATATAAAAAAATATTTTTATTTCCTATTTGAAAGAAATATAAAACAAAATAAAGATGTAATATTAAATACGTTTAACAAAAAAATTAATTTTTATAATATTTTTGAACATTTACACCAATATAGTGATAAAAATATTTTAAAAAAAATAAATTTTATAAATTTTTACTCTAATTTTCTAAAATTTAAAAGTAATATATCTAAACTTACATTAGACGTAAACTCAATTATAGTTTCAAATGAGTTGTTTAAAAAAAAAATATATTATAAAAGATGTATTAGTTCTATTTTGAATTTTTTACAAATAATATATTCGTTTAATGATTTCATACATGTAAATTATGAAAATTATGTAAAGAAAATAAACCGTTATTCATCTGATGAAAAAAATAAAGATTTAGTTCAGAACAATTGGGTAAAAGCTATTCATAAACAATTATTAGTATTTTTTTTTAAAAGTAAAAAAGTTGTGGAACTATTCTTAGACCCGAAAAATTTGGGGTCTTTATTTATACGATTGAAGATAAAAAAGAAAAAACTAATTAAATTAGATTTAATTTCTAATAATAGTATTGCAAGAGAATTGCTAAAATTTGATGTTCCTAATTTACGGAATACTACTTTGAAGACTGGAATTAGATTTGAAGATATTACTATTCGAAGTCATAATTCTGAAGAAATAGATATTTTTAAAAATAATTATAATCATTATAATAAAATTAAAAATAATGAAAAATATACTATTTACAATAAAAAAATAAACGGATTGTATAAATTATTTTCGTTAGAATTATATAATTCTATTGCGCAGAAAAATATTGTTGATATTTACGTTTAATAAAAATACTATTGTTTATTAAATCGAATTCTTATTCATTAATTTATATAATTGTTGTAAGTTGTAGTTTAAGATGCAATTGATATTTATAGCGCTAATATATTTTAAATTTAGTATTTATTTTAAAGGTATTTTAATGGTTAATAATACTATTACTGAGATTAAAGAAAATAATATAAAACATGGAATAAAAAAATCTACTAAAGTTTGTATTTATGATTCAAAAATAGATTATTATACTATACATCAAACAAAAAAATCTTTAATGATGATTAGTAATTTTTTTTCTAAGCAAATTTCACTAGCTTTATTAGATAATATGAATCTTGAATTCGATATTGAATTAAATAGTATTCAATTAGAAAAGTATGATGATTTTAAAAGTAACTTCATAATAAAGTCGAAATTTTTAAATTCTTTCCAGATTATTCCATATTTTGAGACTGGAATAATAAGATTTTCTGATAATATAGTACCATCAATTATAAACTTTTTGTTTGGGGGAAAAAACTTTGTTGAAATTGCTAAAAATCGTATCCATGAATTAACAATTTCTGAAATAAATATAATGAAAAAGATGGTGGAAATTATTCAAAGTAAATATAGTGCTTCTTGGAAACAGGTTTGTGATATAGATATAAAATTTTCTGATTTTCAGTTAGTAAAAAATGTAAATTTTAAAAATATTATATTTTTATCTACTATATTTCAAATAAGATTTGGTAACATATTAGGATTTCTTAATTTAGGTTTACCATTAGTTTTAATTAAAACATTAAAAGATAAATTAACAAACAAGTATATAAAAAACGATTTAATAAAAAAAAAAACAAAATCAATATCGTGGCCAGTGATACACAATATAGAAATAAATTTAGATATTAAGTTAGTAAATTTTTCGTTACTATTATCTCGAATTTTAAAATTAAAAATTGGTGATATAATTTCTATAAAAATTCCAGAAGACATTATAGCGTATGTTGATGATGTACCTGTATTAGTTGGAAAGTATAAGATATATAAAGAAAAACGTGTTTTTTTCTTAAAATATTTTTTTAATTCAAAATAATTATTAGGATAGTATTAATGAACGACAAAAAAGATGTAATTAAAAACACAAACAATAATAGTACTAACGATCTTAAAATAGATTCGAATAAAAAAAAAATATAGAAAAAGATAGTAATACAACTGTTATAGAGCAATCTTTAAATGAAAATAATAATATGAACTTCGTTGTTGATATTCCAGTTGATATTACAATTGAGTTAGGTAAAATAAAATTAAAAATTAAAGATCTTTTAAATTTAAAAAAAGATTCTATATTATCTTTGAATAAATATTCAGGTGAGCCATTAAATATATTAGTAAATAATTGTATAATTGCAAAAGGAGAATTAGTTATTGTAGAAGAAAAATATGGAATTAGAATTATTAGTATTATTGACGACTCAAAGTATTCAAATAATTTAGGTTAACTTATTTAAAATTATGAGAAATTATCTGTGGATACTATATTTCAACCTACTATAATAGAAACGATATTTTCAAAAGTTGAAACTCCGTTTTTTAAAGTGATTATACTTTTTTTACTGTGTTGTTTTATACTCAAAAAAACTATTTTTGAACAAAAAATGATTCATAATTCATTAATAAAAATTATAGAAAAAGTATCAGTTGGATCCAATGAAAGTATTGTTCTTTTAGATTTAAAAGAAATTAGATTGGTTGTAGGTGTTACTTCAAAAAATATTTCATTATTGTATAAGTTGTCACCTATAAAAAAAGATGAAAAAACATCTTTAGTTAAAACTATTAGTACTAATAATATAAAAAAAGTTTATTGAACGATTTTGGAATAAAAAAATGATTTATCGAGTAATTCCGTTATTTTTATTATTGTTTTGTCCAATAACATATGCAGGAGTTCCTAATTTTTTTAGTCATCCATTGCCAGATGGGGGATCTAGTTGGTCTTTGCCAGTACAAACGTTAGTGTTTATTACGTCTCTGACATTTATTGCGCCAGTTTTATTAATGATGACTAGTTTTTCTAGAATTATTATTGTATTTAGTTTATTACGTAGTGCATTAGGAACACCTTATTCTCCTCCTAACCAAATTTTGTTAGGTTTGTCTCTTTTTTTAACTTTTTTTATTATGGCTCCAGTATTTGATAAAATTTATGAAGATGCATATTTGCCGTTTAGCGAAGATAAAATTAATATAGATGTAGCTATTATAAGGGGAATGAAACCTTTACATCAATTTATGATTCGGCAAACTCGAGAAAATGATTTAATTTTTTTTTCAAAGCTAGCTAATGTTTCTAAGTTTTCTAAAAAAGAAGAAGTTCCTATGAGAATTTTGTTACCATCTTTTGTTATAAGTGAGTTAAAAACAGCTTTTCAGATTGGATTTACTATTTTTATACCATTTTTAATAATTGATTTAGTAGTAGCTAGTGTGCTTATGGCTTTAGGAATGATGATGGTTCCTCCTTCAACAATATCTTTACCCTTTAAATTAATGCTATTTGTGTTAGTAGATGGTTGGCAATTACTGATTACTTCTTTAACTCAAAGTTTTTTTCACTAAATTTAGTAGAATTATTATAACATTATATATTTATTATTTTATAACTTTTAAAGCATGTAATATATTGAGGATATTTATGACGGTTGAATCAGTGATGACTCTTTTTCATGAAGCAATAAAAATTGCTTTAATGCTTGCTTCGCCTTTGTTATTAGCTGCATTATGTAGTGGTTTAGTGATTAGTGTTTTACAAGCAGCTACTCAGATAAATGAACAAACGTTATCATTTATTCCTAAAATTATTACAGTATTATTATCTATGGTAGTGTTTGGACCATGGATGTTAACTTTGATTTTAGATTATACGCGATCTTTATTTAATAATTTGTCTATGATAACTAATTAATGATAACTTTTAATATAAATGATTTAATACCTTTTTTTTATAATTTTTTCTTTTCAGTAATACGAATTTTATCTTTTATTATTGTTGCTCCATTATTAGGGGATAAATCGATTCCAAAAAAAGTAAAAATATTTATTTCATTGATTATGAGTTGGTGTTTTATGTTTTTTTTACCAATAATAAATATTGATTTTTTAACTATAGATGGACTTTTAATTTTAATTGAACAAGTATTTATCGGTATGTCTTTAGGATTTGTTATGCAGTTGATATTTTCTTCTGTTAAAATAGCTGGAGAAATTATCAGTTTTCAAATGGGTTTATCATTTTCTTCTTTGTTAGATTGGAATACTCGTTCTAATATATCTGTTTTATCTCGTTTTCTTTATGTATTTTTATTGTTATTATTTTTAGAATCTAATGGTCACATTTGGATGATATCTGTATTATTTGATACTTTTCATAAAATTCCAATACAACAAGTTAAACTAGATTCTAGTATGTTTTCAAATGTTGTTATATTTTCTAAGTTTATTTTTATTGATAGTTTTATGTTGATGCTGCCAATTATTATAATTCAATTAATGCTTAATATATCTATTGGTATTTTAAACAGGATTTCTTCTCAAATTTCTATTTTTTCTATTGGGTTTACTATAACATTATTTGTTGGGATATATACTTTATATTTATTCGTTCCTATAATTCCTCATGTTTTTAATAACGTTTTTAACCGTTTAACTTTTGCAGTGTCTATTTTATTAAGATAATATATATGAATCAAATTATTAAAAAGTATAATATATTTATTTTTATGAAATTTTGTTTTTATAAATTTTAAATAAAATTTAGAACTTTAAAAGTATAACATTCCATAAAATGCTAGTCTATATTTAATGTGATAACATAGTTTAGCATTTTATAGTTTTATATTTTTTATATTTTAAATTATTATTTAATCTTTTTTTCTTCGTATAATATATGTTTTTTAATGATTGGATCGTATTTTTTTAATTTTAGTTTCTGAGTTTTATTTTTTTTATTTTTAGTTGTAGTATAATAATGTTTACTACCCGATGTAGACACTAATTTTATTTTATTTCGAACGTTTTTTGCCATTTCTAAACTCTCTATTGTTTTTTAATAAGCAGTTTTTTTCTAATACTTTATTTAGTCCAATTTTATCCATACATCGCATACCTTTTGCAGATACTCTTAGTAATATAAATTTACTTTTTTTTACGTCCCAGAATTTGTGAAAATGTAAATTTGGAAAAAAACGTCTTTTAGTAGAATTCATAGCATGAGAGCGATAATTCCCGGTCATGGGTTTTTTCCCTGTTATTTGACATATTTTTGACATAATTAATAGTTTCCTATATTCATGAATAAATTTTTTAAAATTTTTATTTTAATATATAAAATATTTTTTAATAAATATGAAAATTTAATTAAATTTTTTATATATTTTATTTAACTTTTTAAAATTATAGATTAAATGTTATTAATAGGATTTATTTTAATGAATGTTTTTAAAAGATTGTTAATATCTATAATTTTGTTTTGTTTATCTTTTTTATGTAGCTTAATATTTTTAATTCATAGTCATATTGGATTTAATTTTATTTATTTTTTAGTACATCATTATATACCAGAATTAGAAATAAAAGAATCAATAGGTAAACTAAATAATTTTGTTTTAAAAGATGTAAAATATCATTCTTATAATAAAAGTTTTTTTATAAAAGAACTACATGTAAGGATGCATTTTAATTTCTATAAACGATTTTATATTGTTATAGATAAATTTTTATTTAAAAAATGTAATATACGTATTAATTACCCTATTTTAGATAAATTTCAATATAAAAAAAGATTGTTAAATTTAAATTTAACATACTTTTTTAAAATTCCTATTATTTTTAAAAATGTAAAGTTTGATAATTTTTCTTGTTTTATAGGAAATATTATGTTTATCGTAGATCACTTTTCTGGAAAATATTATTGGACTGGTAAAATATTGAAATGTTTTCGTAATAAAGCTCATAATATATATTTAAAAAAAATTAATTATATGAATAATGATAAAAATATATATAAAAATTTTAAGAAAAACAAGATTGTAGATTTTAAGGAATCTATAAAAGAATTTTTGGATTCTTTTAGAAAATTTATTATCGGTGTTTCAACAAACGTTGATATAAAACATTTTTCTAGTGATAATATTTATTTTTTAGGTAAAAATAATTTTAAGTTGTCTCAATTTTTTCTAAATTTTAAAATGATTAGTAATATAATACACATAAAAATACTTTTTCATTATAATGCTAATTTTAAAGTTAATATTTATGGAACTATTGATTGTAATAAAGAATTTTTTACTAAAATTATTGTTAATTGTATTTATTTTAAAAGCTATACACTAAATGAAAATGTTAAAATTATAATAACTGGATTTTTATTACAAAATTTAAATATATATTTTAAGTGTAATGGTGTTATAAATACAAATATGTATGTAAATATTGTATATAAAAAAACTCATTCTACTATAAATTTAAAATTATTCATTTCATATTTTATTTTGTCTGAAAGCGATCAGTATCATTTAATTTTAAAGAATGTAACATTTCAAATTATAGGAAATATGCATAATTATAGTTTTTTTGTAGATGGTATTATAAATATAAACAAATTTATTCCAATAAAATTAAATTTTTCAGGAGTAGGAAATTACTCAATTATATCTATTAATCAGATTCAATGTAAATTGACGGATAAAAAAATAATATTTGATTATTTATTCAATGTTTTTGAATATAAAAAACATTCTACGTTAATCAAATTAACTCAAAATAGTAAAAATCAGCATTATGCAAAAGATATAGTACAATATGTATTATACAACTTTTTTAATTTTAAAAAAAGTTATAATGTATCATTAGATATGCAATTATTATCTAGAAATAATTTCGTTAAAAGAAACAATTCAAAGTCAGGTTTAGTATTTTCTCAAATTTACAATAAATGGATTGTTTCTATAATTAGTAGAATTTTTATTAAAAAAGATATTTTTATTAAAAAAAATTGTAATAAAATATATGGTTTTAGTATAGTTTTTAAATTTAATCAGTTAAATAACCGATTTTTGAATTATGTTGGAAATATTATAGGAAATATTAAATTTTATAGTGTAGGTAGTCATTACAGAATTTTAATAAAATTTTTAGGAAATAATCTACAATCAAGATTTTTTATAATTGATAAATTAAATTGTTTGATAGTTTTAAAAAATGATAATAGTAATTCAATAAAAGTAATGTTATCAGCAAAAAACTTTTTTATTTTAAACTCACGCGTTTCTCATTTTTTTTTAGAGTTCAATACTTTTAAATATAACCATAATTTTTATTTAAGTATATCAAAAAAAAGTTGTTTAGTGAATTTAAGTATACAAGGAAAGTTTAATTCTTTTTCTAAAATATGGATTGAAACAATAAATAATTTTAATATTTCTACATCTATTTTAGATGTAAATATAAACAAAGTATTAATTAAATTTAGAAATAAAAAAGTAATAAATAATTTTAATGTATTATATATTACAGGAAATTTTATATTAAACAAAAATAAAAAAAATATTAATTATATTTTTTCAAAATTCAGATATTTATATAATATATCTAATAAATTATCTTTATCTAAAATTAAATTAAATTTTAATTATTATGTTAGTAACAAAAAACGGATATTAAAATGGAACTGTATAATAAATCAAGATAGAGATATTAATAGGATATTTATAGGTCATATGAATATTCGAAAAGTTAATAAAAGAGTTTTTATTTCTGGAAATTTTGTATTTAAAAATGTATCAATTTCTTTATTGAATTTTTTAATATTAAATGGGGAAAAAGTTTCTGGTATTTTAAATGGAGTATTATATTTTGACGAAAATACATATACTTTAAAGTTGTTTGGAAATTTGTTAATTCAAAATTTTTTTATAAATGATTACTTTTTTTTTAAAAAAGTGTATTTTAACCATATAAAATTATTTATTAATCATGATAATATGATATTTAATAGTTATATAGAAATTAATGCTTTTTTAAAATTTTCATTTAAATTAAACTATTTAAATGTTTGTTTGTTATCTAATAAAATAAATTCATTTCTAATCACTAGAGTTTGTCATATTTTGTCGTGTAATATTATTAGAAATTAACATGTATTCAAAGTTAGAACATTTTTAAAAATGTTTGGTCTTTTATAAAATAGTATTAAATTATAAAATATAATTAAGTGATTTTTATTATTTACGTTTTTATATCATTATATAAAGTTTATTTTAAAATTGTTTTAAGCTAAGAAACGAATATTTATTCTTAATATTTTAAAATATATTAAAACTTGATAAATATGTTTAAAAAATTTTTATTATAATCTTATAGGATTACTGTATATTTTAGATATTTGTGACTAATAGTTTTAAAAATTGTAAAATAAAATTATTTAATTATTGTAATGAAGACATAATTTCTTTATATGCTATGTTTTTATCGCCCCATTCAATAATTTTTGTCCATTTATTTTTTTCTAAATTTTTATAATGTTTAAAGAAATGTATAATTTGTGTTTTTAATAGATCTGGAAAATTATTAATATCTGTTATATAAGAATATTCTGGACATATATTAACGTTAGGAACAGTAATAATTTTATTGTCTATTCCAGATTCATCTAACATTTTTAGTATTCCTATTGGCCTACATTGTATTACTGAACTAGGGATTAAAGGGTATGGAGAATGTACTAGTACATCTATGGGATCCCCGTCGGAAGATAAAGTTTTATTAATAAATCCGTAATTACAAGGATAAAACATAGGAGTCAATATAAATCTATCTACAAATAAACATCCTGAATTTTTATCCATTTCGTATTTTACTGGATTAAAATGTGATGAGATTTCAATAATAACGTTTATATCATATGGAACGTTTTTTCCTGAAGTAATATTTTTTAGGTTCATTTTTTATTCCAAGTTCATTAATTAAGTTTGTTATTTTTATATCTTTATTAGTGTATAAAATTTCGTTTTTCTATCAGTGTACTATAATAAATAATTGGATATATTTGTGAGGAAAATATGAAGTTAGAACATAATTTTATATTAAAAGAAAAAGAATTTAAAGGTATAATTAGATATATATTAAATACAATTAAAATTTATTCAGCTACTGCTGAAGTGTTAATTTCGTATAATGTAGGAATTAATGTTGGAATAAGAAATAGTAAAACTGATTATATTGAATTTAATAATGATAATATTTTAACCATTACAGTTTATAAAAATAGAAAGAAAAGTGTAGTTTCTTCCACTGATTTTAGTATATTTGCAATAAATAAAATAATTAATTGTGCAATGGATGTTATTCGTAATACATCTCCTGATTTATTTTCTGGTTTACCTGATTTAAATTTATTAGCTATTGGAGATTTAAAAGATCTTAATTTATATCATTATTGGAAATGGAATATAAATGATGCTCTTGATTTAGTATTAAAAGCAGAGCAAGAAGCTTTTAAAGTAGATAAAAGAATTGTTAATACGGAAGGATCTAATTTTAATAGTTGCATGAGTATGAAAGTTTTTGGAAATAGTTATGGTATGTTAGAAAGTTATAACACTACTTTATACTCTATGTCTAGTTGTATTGTAGCTAAAGAAAAAAATGATATGCAAAGAGATATGTCTTATACAATTGCAAGAAATATTAATGATTTAATATCTTCAACACATATAGGCAAGACGAGTGCTAAAAAAGCTTTGTCTAGATTAAATGCTAAAAAATTGTTTTCTATAAAAAGTTCTGTAATTTTTTCTTCAGAATTATCGTCAGAGTTTTTTTCTTACTTAGTAAAAGCAATTAGTGGTAGCAATGTTTATAGAAAATCAACATTTTTGTTAAATAGTTTAGAAAAACAAATTTTTCCTGATTGGTTAAGTATTAAAGAAGACCCTCACATAGAAAAAGGACTAGGATCAAAATGTTTTGATTCGGAAGGTGTACGTACTTTATCTAAAACAATAATACATAATGGTGTATTAAAGACATGGTTGTTAGATAATTATTCAGCTAAAAAAATGAATTTAACTAGTACTGCTAATTTTGGGGGAATTCATAATTGGATAATATTTGGTTCATCTAATATGAATTTAAAAGAATTATTAACATTTATGAATAAAGGAGTGCTAATAACAGAATTATTAGGAAATGGTATGAATGTAATTACAGGAGATTATTCATGTGGTGCAGTAGGGTTTTGGATAGAAAATGGAGTTATTAAATATCCTGTTCGTGAAATTACAATTTCTGGAAATTTAAAAGATATGTTTAAAAATATTATATCTATAGGTAACGATATTGACACAAGAAAAAAAATATTGTCTGGATCAATTTTATTGTCTTCTATACAAATTTCTGGTTTATAAAATATTTATACTTTTAAAATTTAATGTAATATAATTTGTGTATTTATAAGTTATTATAAATTAGAAAGATATAAAATTGAAAAGTATATAATTTACTATAAAGTTCTTTAAAAGAAGCTGGCCTATAAGCCGGGTTCTGTGTTGGACAGTCATTTATCTAGAATAATAATCGCTTATTATTTCAAGCAGCCTACCCGAGTATGATTTATAAGGGTAAATTTTGTATACTCCTATTTGGCCTTGCTCCAGGTGGAGTTTACCAAACCATACTAGTTACCAAGTATGTGGTGAGCTTTTACCTCGCCTTTTCACCCTTTCCTTTATTAATTTATTAAAATAAAGGTGGTTTTTTTTCTGTTGCACTAGTCGTAAGCTTGCGCTTCCCAGATGTTATCTGGCACCTATTTACCCTTTGGAGCCCGGACTTTCCTCTTCTATTATTTTTATTATTAGAACAATAGCAGCGACTGTCTGGCCAGCTTCTTTTAAAATGTTTATATTGCTTTTACTTATTTTTTAATATTATAATTGTATAAAAAATTTTTAGATAATTTATGCAATTTTGCTGTTATTTGTATAGCTTCTTTTAATGGTAAATGTAATTTTAGTATTTGTAAAGTTTCTAATGCTATTTCAGAAATAGTATTTGCTTTAATTTCTTGAAAACCTGATATTATTATTGTAATTTCTCCTTTTTCTTTAAAATTGTCGTTATTTAGCCATGATAATATACTTTCTGATGTACCTCTTTTTATGCATTCCCATTTTTTAGTTAGTTCTTTCGCTAATATTATATATCTATTCGGTCCTAGTTCTTTGACTATATCATTCATACTTGAAATGATTCTATGAGGGGTTTCATAAACTATAATTGTTCGTGTTTCTTTGTTTAAGCTGTTTATTAATTTTCGTCGTATTGTATTTCTAGATGGGAAAAATCCTTCATAGCAAAACTTTCTATTAGATAATCCTGAAGCACTGAGAGCTGTTATAGCTGCACATGGCCCTGGAAGTGGTATTACTTGTATTTCATATTCATAACAATTATTTATTAAATGATTTCCTGGGTCATTAATTGTAGGTGTTCCAGCATTAGAAACTAATGCAATATTTTTTCCATTTCTTAATTGTATAATTAATTTTTTATATTTGGTTTTTTCGTTATGTTTGTTAAAGGAAGTAATATGTGTAAAAATATTATATTTTTTTGTTAGTATTTTAGTATGATTTATATTTTCTGCTGCGATTATATCTACTGCATTTAGTGTAGATATCGCTCGATAAGTAATATCAGCTAAATTTCCAATAGGAGTAGGTATAATATATAATATTCCTTTCGTATTATTTAATTGTTTCATGATTATTTATTAATTTATTTAAAACCTAAGTATTTTAATATAGCCATCACTATAATAAAGATATTTACATATTTATGGATTTATTATAAATAATCAATATGTAAATATGTAAATACAATTTTATTTTTTACTTTATTATTCTAAATGATATAGTTTTATATATAAAATTATTTATATTTTAATGCTCATTAAAAAGTAGCGTTTTAATATGAATATTTTGAACATTATAAATTTTTAGTTTAATACATTATGTGATGAGGTAGTAATGGTAAAAAGAGCGGTCATTACTGGTATAGGAATAATTTCTAGTATTGGTAATAATAAATCAGAAGTATTAACTTCATTATTGCATACTAAATCAGGCATTTCTTTTTCAGAAGAAATGAAACAATTTGGTATGCGAAGTCATGTATGGGGAAACATAAAAATAGACAAATCTCAGTGTATAAGTCGTAAAATAATGAGGTTTATGAGTGATGCATCTATTTATTTGTATTTGGCAATGGAAGAAGCTATAAGAGATGCAAAGTTAACTCCTAGAATATATCAAAATAATTCTAGAATAGGAATCGTAGTTGGTTCTAGTTCTGGAGCTCCAAAATGTCAAGTAGATGGAATACGTTTTATAAAATCAAAAAAATTAAAATTAATTAGTCCTTATACGGTAATTAGATCTATGACTTCTAATACGTCTGCATGTCTAGCTACTTCATTTAAAATACATGGAATAAATTATTCTATCAGTTCGGCGTGTTCTACTTCTGCTCATTGTATAGGAAATGCTATAGAATTAATACAATTAGGTAAACAAGATATTATATTTGCTGGAGGAGGTGAAGAAATAAGTTCAGAATTAGCTTGTACATTTGATGCTATGGGGGTTCTGTCGACTAATTACAACTTTAGTCCTACTATATCATCCAGAGTATTTGATTTTTATCGAGATGGATTTGTTATTTCGGGAGGTGGAGGAGTAATTGTAATAGAAGAATTAAATTACGCATTATCTAGATCAGCTCATATATATGCAGAAATTATTGGATATGGTACATCTTCAGATGGTTTTAATATGGTTGTTCCTTCTGGAGATGGAGCTATTCGTTGTATGAATTTAGCTGTAAAAAAAATAAATAAAAAATCTATTGATTATATAAATGCACATGGTACATCTACTAAGTTAGGTGATATAATAGAATTGAATGCTATTCGAAAAGTATTTGATAAAATTAACATGCCAATTATTTCATCAACTAAATCTATTACTGGGCATTCATTAGGCGCATCAGGAGTACAAGAAATAATTTATAGTCTGTTAATGCTAGAACATAATTTTTTAGTTCCTAGTATTAATATTACAAAGTTAGATCCTCAAGCTAGAAGTTGTAACATTTTAACTAATATTGTTAAGAAAAATATTTCTATAATTATGTCAAATAGTTTTGGATTTGGAGGTACTAATGTTACTCTAGTTATAAAAAAGTATTCTTAATATATAGTGATAATGAATTTTTGGATATAATTGATTAATATTACAGAAAACATAAAACTAAACTATGAAAGGATATTAGCTTCATTTTTGAGTTGTATTTTTAATGATATATATGAATGTAGTGCGTATTGTATTCGATTTAAGGTAATCAATTAAGTATGCTATTTATTTTAATTTTAATAAAACATTTATATTATTAAAAATGTACATATTATTTAACTGTAGATTTAAAAAGTAATACTTATTCATAAAATTAGTTCTCATGTTTTATTTATTCTAAAGATAAAATATTTAGTAATTTCTTTAGTTATGAATTTATTTTATAATATTAATTACAAGTGTGTTTATTAACTTATCTAATTTTTCTTAAATTTTTATTTAATCAAGTTATAATAGCATGCTTTGTTATGTTCAAATACTATTTATTATTTTTAGTAAAAAATTTTATAATAAATATATTTTATTATGAAAAGTTTTAGGAATTAGTTTTAAAGTTTATTAGTTGTTTAGGCATGTAAACAACTTATGATAATATTTTATTTTATTAGACTTTTGGAATTATATTTTAAAAATTGCAAACTTTATATGTTTAAAATACGTATTAAATAGCAATTTTAAAATGAAGTTTATTATTATATTAGTAGATGGTTTAGATAAGCATTAAACGCATTAGTGTTAATATATATTTTATTTAATATATATTTGTTAAGTTATATTTTTAAAATTAAATTTTGTATATATTGCAGTTTGTAACTTTTTAAGAGGAATGTAATAAATTGAATCAATTAGAATCACTAAAAAAATATAGTAAAATTGTAGTAGATAGTGGAGATATGGAGTCAATACGAAAATACCTTCCCGAAGATATTACTACAAATCCTTCTCTTGTTTTAAAAGTTATCATTTTACCTTCATATGAATATATTATTAATAATGCGATTACTTATTCGAAAAAGAAGGGAGGTACGTATGAACACCAGGTATGTAATGCTGTAGATAAAGTATCTGTTATGTTAGGTAAAGAAATTTTAAAAATTATTCCTGGAAAAGTGTCTACTGAAATTGACGCACGTTTATCGTTTAATACTGATTTGTGTATTAAAAAATCACAGAAAATTATTTCTATGTATGAAGAAGAAGGAATTAATAAATCAAGAATATTAATTAAATTAGCTGCTACTTGGGAGTGTATAGAAGCTGCAAAAGAATTAAAGAAAATTGATATTAATTGTAATTTAACATTATTATTTTCTTTTGCACAAGCAAGAGCATGTGCTGAAGCTGAAGTGTTTTTAATTTCTCCTTTTGTTGGTCGAATTTATGATTGGTATAAATCTAAATCACTAATAAAAAAATATTCAGTTAATAAAGATCCTGGAGTGAATTCAGTTAAAAAAATATACGATTATTATAAGAAATATGGATATAAAACTATCATTATGGGCGCTAGTTTTAGAAATGTTCAACAAATTTTAGCACTTTCTGGTTGCGATTATTTAACAATTTCTCCTAATTTATTACAAGATTTAAAACTAAATAGTGGTAATATTGAAAGAAAATTATATTGTCTAAATGTTGTAAATAAGCCTACTGAAACATTATCTAGAAGTGATTTTTTATGGTTACACAATGAAGATCCTATGGCTGTAGAAAAACTATCTGAAGGAATACGTCAGTTTGGGAAAGATCAAAAAGATTTAGAGAAAATAATAAAAAATAAAATGTAAATAATTTGATTATGATTAAATTTTATATAAAATTATATCATTGTTAACTACGTTTAAGAGAAAATTAGATTATGCATTCAAGAAAAAAATTAGCTGATGCTATTAGAGTATTAAGTATGGATGCAGTACAAAAAGCACAATCTGGTCATCCGGGGATGCCTATGGGTATGGCTGATATTGCTGAAGTATTATGGAGAGATTTTTTAAAGCATAATCCACATAATCCATCATGGGAAAATAGAGATCGTTTTGTTCTTTCTAATGGTCATGGATCTATGCTTTTATATAGTTTGTTACATCTTACTGGATATAATTTATCAATTGAAGAAATAAAAAATTTTAGACAATTGAATTCAAAAACTCCTGGTCATCCTGAATTAGGATGTACTCCAGGAGTAGAAATAACTACTGGCCCGTTAGGTCAAGGTTTAGCGGCTGCAGTGGGTATGGCTATTGCTGAACGCACATTAGGTTCAGTTTTTAATAGACCAAATTATTCTATAGTAAATCATTATACTTGGGTTTTTGTTGGTGATGGATGTTTAATGGAAGGTATTTCTCATGAAGTATGTTCATTAGCTGGTACTTTAAAATTAGGGAAATTAATTGTATTTTATGACGATAATGGTATATCGATTGATGGAAATGTAATTGATTGGTTCACTGATAACACAAAAAAACGTTTTGAATCTTATAATTGGCATGTTGTATCTAATGTAGATGGACACAGTTCTGATGATATTTCTAATGCAATAAAAGAATCTATATCAATAAGCAATCAACCTTCTTTAATAATGTGTAAAACTATTATTGGTTTTGGTTCACCTAATAAATCGGGTACAGAAGAGTCTCATGGATCTCCATTAGGTGAGTCAGAAGTAAATTTAACAAGAAAAAATTTAAAATGGAATTTCCCTCCATTTTTCATACCTCAAGAAATTTATGATAATTGGAATTTTTTAGCACAAGGAAAATTATTGGAGGATAAATGGAATAAAAATTTTTCAGAATATAAAAAAGAATACCCTGATTTGGCAAAAGAATATACTCGACGTATTCATCGAATTTTACCAGATAAGTGGGAAGAAATTTGTAGAAATTTTATTAATCAATTATGTCTTGATATTAAAAATATATCTACTAGGATGTCTTCTCAAAATTCTTTAGAATTTTTTAGTACGTTATTATCAGAATTGATTGGTGGATCTGCTGATTTAGCTCCAAGTAATTTAAGTATGTGGTCTGGTTCTAAGTCTATCAAAAATAATTGGTCTGGAAATTATATTCATTATGGAGTTCGTGAATTTGGCATGACTGCTATTGCAAATGGATTGTTTCATCATGGAGGGTTTATTCCTTACACTTCTACTTTTTTAATTTTTACTGACTATGCTCGAAATGCAGTGCGTATGGCTGCATTAATGAAAACGCAGCATATTTTTATTTATACTCATGATTCTATAGGATTAGGTGAAGATGGTCCTACACATCAACCTATAGAACAATTATCTACCCTTCGTTTAATTCCCAATGTAAATGTATGGCGACCTTGTGATCAAGTAGAAACTGTAATAGCTTGGAAATTTGCATTAGAAAATAAGCTTGGTCCAACTGCATTAATATTATCTCGTCAAAACTTACCACAGATTTCTAAAAGTGAAGTAGACATAGATAACATTAAACGAGGAGGATATATTTTAAAAAATAATAGTAAGGTTGATGGAGGTCTTAATGCGATAATTATTGCTACAGGATCAGAAGTTAATATTGCAATTTCTGTTTACGATAAATTAGTTAAAAAAGGTTATTTTATTAGAGTAGTTTCTATGCCATCTACTAGTGTTTTTGATCAGCAAGATGATTTTTATAAGGAATTAGTATTACCTAAATTAATTATTAATCGCGTGTCTATTGAAGCAGGAGTATCTGATTATTGGCATAAATATGTAGGACTAAATGGAATAATTATTGGAATAGATTCTTTTGGAGAATCGGCTCCTGCTGATATATTATTTAAAAAATTTGGATTTAATGTAGATAACATAGTAAATCGAATTATAAAATTATTAAACTCTTAAGTTTTTAATGATTTGTAAAATATATATCATTTTTAAAAACAGTTTTTAATAATTTTTATATGTATATTTATAACTTTATATAATTAGTATTTTATATATATTATATTAAGATAAAATTATGTAGATTAATAAGAAATAATCATTAATATAAAACTGCTATAAAAGGAACACTTATGGTTTGTTCGGTAATAGACTTAGCAAAAGAACTTATTGCGATTCCTTCAATTAGTCCTAGAGATTTAGGATGTCAAAAAATAATATCTGAGCGTTTAATTAACTCAGGATTTTCTGTTGAATGTATGGATTATCGTGATACATGTAATATTTGGGCGTATAAAGGAAAAGGAACAACGTTAGCTTTTTCTGGACATACAGACGTTGTGCCTTCTGGAGAAAATAATAATTGGAAATTTCCTCCTTTTGTCCCTACTGTATATAATGGTTGTTTGTTTGGCCGTGGCGTTGCTGATATGAAGGGTGCATTAGCAGCAATGATTATCGCTTCTGAAGAATTTGTAAAAAAACATCCTAATCATACTGGAAGATTAGCATTCTTAATTACTTCTGATGAAGAATCAAAAGCTATTTATGGAACTAAAAAAATTGTTGATAATCTAATTTCTATACAAGAAAAAATTGATTATTGTTTAATAGGAGAACCATCTAGTGTCAAGTTTTTAGGAGACTCTATTAAAAATGGTCGAAGAGGTTCTTTAACTGCATATTTGCGCATTTACGGTATACAAGGACATGTTGCATATCCTAATTTAGCTAATAATCCTATTCACAATATTTTACCGTTTTTATCTGATTTAGTATCCATTAATTGGGATTCGGAAAGTACTTTTTTCCCTCCGACTAGTTTACAAATTTATGATATTCAGTCTGGATCTGGTTTTGATAATGTTATACCAGGTCAATTATTAGTAAAATTTAATTTACGTTTTGGGGATACAACTAATGTTGATGTTGTTAAAGATAGAATTCAAGAATTATTAATTAAGTTTGGTTTAAAATATGATATAGAATGGAAATTATCAGGAATGCCTTTTATTACTAAATCTGGTTTATTAATAGATGTAGTTTCAGATATTATTCAGAAAATGTGTGGTATTAAACCTAATTTATTAACTACTGGAGGTACATCAGATGGACGTTTCATTTCAAAAATGGGATCTCAAATATTAGAATTAGGTCTCGTTAATAAAACTATACATCAATCAAATGAGCATATTAAGATCTCGGATTTAAAATTATTAAGTCGTATATATGAATGTATTATTGAAAAGTTATTATTACACGATTTAAAGGCATAAAAAATTTTATTTGAAAGTGTTAAAAATATATTTATAAACGTAAAATAACAGAGTATCAAATGTTTAACACTCTGTTTTTAGGATTAATATTAATTTAAATAATTTTATTTACATTTTTTTGATTATGTATAAGATTTATTTAAATGTTTATTGAATCAGTATTAATATATTAAATAGTGTTTATAAATATGTATATTTTTAACTATTTTTTCTTAAAGTAAGAATAATTTATTTTTTTTAAAAATGTTATGTGTCAAGAATATTAGAATATTTTAAAGCTTTTTCTAAAATAAAACGTGTTTTTTTTGAAATAGGAGTTAGTGGTAAACGCAAAGTGTCTGTTGTGATTAATCCAAGTTTTTTCGCTAGCCATTTAACAGGGATAGGATTTGGTTCTCTAAATAAGTTTTGATGTAATAACATCAAACGATTGTTTAGTAATCGAGCTGATGTAAAATCTTTATTTAAAGCTAAGTCGTATATTTTAGTCATTGTTTTTGCTGCTATATTAGCAGTTACTGATATAACTCCTTGTCCTCCTAATCGTATAAAATCTAATGCTGTAGCATCATCTCCACTAATAAGTAAGAAGTTTTTGTTTACTGAACTTTTTATTTTTTGTACTCTGGATAAATCTCCTGTAGCTTCTTTAATTCCTACTATATTATGTAATTTAGATAATCTAATAACTGTATCTGGTATTAAATCACATCCAGTTCGTGTTGGAACATTATACAAGATTTGAGGTAAATTTG
The DNA here is from genome assembly GCA_039830045.1 of Buchnera aphidicola (Floraphis choui). Classification (NCBI taxonomy): domain Bacteria; kingdom Pseudomonadati; phylum Pseudomonadota; class Gammaproteobacteria; order Enterobacterales; family Erwiniaceae; genus Buchnera; species Buchnera aphidicola. The sequence continues at coordinate 96,210 of CP140044.1, forward strand.
TATTTTTTGCAATTGCTTTAAAATGTTTATATAGTCCTTCTTGAGTAGGACGATTATAATAAGGAGTGACAGTTAAACATGCGGATACTCCTGATAATTCAAATTTTTTAGTTAATAAAATAGCTTCTGATGTAGCATTTGATCCTGTTCCAGCTATAATTGGGATTCTGTTTTTAGATATTTTTAGTGTAAGCATTATTACTTCAACATGTTCTTCTTGACTTAATGTAGCTGATTCTCCAGTTGTTCCAACAGATACAATTGCTTTTGTTCCATTTTCAATATGATAATTAATTAGTTTTTTTAGACTGGTTTGACAAATATTACCTTTTTCATCCATTGGAGTTATAAGTGCGACAATATTTCCTTTAAACATATTTTAATTTCTCTTATAAATATATTCTTTGTAATACGTTTAATAAGATTTTGACATCTTTCAAACGATATGATTTAAGTATTAGGTTTAATGTAGTTTCTTATAAAAATTATATTGTAGAACCTTAAAATATTATTATTTAATTTATAAAATTTTATTAATTATGGAAAAATGTTTTAAGTATATCTAAAATTTTTATTTTTTATAATGTAATTTATATTTAATTTAGTATTTAAAATTTAAATATAATTAATCATAAAAAATATTTATATGTATCATATACAATTTCTTATAAAAATAAATATTAAAAAATATAGAAATTTGGTTATTTTATATACTAGACAGTTTTTTATTTAATAAAGTTTTTATTAAATTATTTTTATATAAATATTTACTATTCGTTTAAAGTAAGAAATATTAATTTTAAGTAGAATATTATTTAAATTGATTAAATCATAATTAAGTTAATATATTATTTATTTTTTATTAAATAGTGTATGGAAGTTATTTTGAAATTTTATTTAATATAATAAGTTTATTTAAATGTATTAGTTTATTTTTTTGTGCATTGGGCGCGATATCGTAATAAATGGTCCATAATTGTTATAGCAATCATAGATTCTGCTATTGGAACAGCTCGTAATCCTACACAGGGATCGTGTCGTCCTGTAGTGACAATATTGTGCTCTTTACCATCATGGTCAATAGTTTGACCAATCTTTCTTATGCTAGATGTTGGTTTTAGTGCTATTTTTACGATAATGTTTTCTCCATTACTAATTCCTCCTAATACTCCACCTGAATGATTACTCATGAATCCATTTTTATTCATTTCATCACGGTGTTGACTACCTTTTTGATTGATTACTGAAAATCCATCTCCAATTTCTACACCTTTAACAGCATTTATACTCATTAGTCCGTGAGCTAAATCAGCATCTAATCGGTCAAATACAGGTTCGCCTAATCCTACAGGAACGTTTTTAGCTATTACTACAATTTTAGCTCCAATGGAATCACCTTCTTTTTTTAAAGTTCTTATAAGAGTATCTATTTTTTTTATTTTTGTTATATCTGGACAAAAAAACGGATTTTTTTCAATTTCATCCCATGATTTTAATTTACAAAAGATATCTCCTATTTGTTCTAAATAGCCACGAATAATAATACCATAGTTTAAATAAAGATATTTTTTAGCTATAGCACCTGCAGCAACTCTCATAGTAGTTTCACGAGCAGATGATCTTCCACCTCCACGAGGATCTCTAATCCCATATTTTTTTTGATAAGTATAATCTGCATGACCAGGTCTAAATAAAGTTTTTATATTTTCGTAGTCATTTGGTCTTTGGTCTGTATTATGTATTATTAATCCAATACTAGTTCCGGTTGTAATTCCTTTGAATGTTCCTGATAATATTGTAACGTTATCTGGTTCAGATCTTGGAGTAGTATATTTAGACTGTCCCGGTCGTCTTCGATTTAATTCTTTTTGGAGATCAGAGTTAGAAATCGCAGTTCCTGGTGGCATTCCATCAATTATGCATCCTAATGATAGTCCATGAGATTCTCCGAATGTTGTTACACGAAAAAGTTTTCCAATAGTGTTTCCAGCCATTTTATTTCCTTAATATTAATCAATTGAAAGCTTTATATTTTTAGTTATATGTTTTAGTTTAAACGTTTATAAAATATATATCAATTTTAAGAAAAATATTTATTTTTATTTATTGATTTTTGGTAACTTTGGTTATAGATATTTTATTATTTTTAGCACTTAAATTTATATATTTTATATATTTATCAAATAGTATAGATTATGTTTTTTAAGTTATGCAATCTCTCTTGAAATTTAGTATAATTTTATGACATAAAACGATAATTTCAACTTTTTATAAGTATAAAATACGTGATATTAAATTTTTATTTCTAGTTTTTATTAAAATATAACATTTGGTACTAATATTAGAAATATCTACTGTAATGGTAATTGATAAAAATGAGTAAAGATGAGTTATTATTTTCTAAAGGTTTATTTTTGTTTCGTAAAGAGTTAAATGGGATTAAGAAAATAAAACAAGATACTATTTTTCATGCACGGCATTATAAATTAAAAAGGAATCCGATATCAAAAAGAAACGTTTTTGAACAGGATGCTCATTGTCACTATTTTTCTTGTAATAGGTCAAAATTTTTATTTAACACAAATCCAATTCATTATATTAGAAGTAATGTTTATTTTAATGAATTAAAAAAACTTAAAGTAGGGGCATATATTCCGGATATTGTGTTAGATTTACATGGTTTAACACAATATCAAGCTAAAAGAAAACTGGGTGAATTAATTTATATTTGTTATAAAGAAAAATTATTTTGTGCTAATGTGATCCATGGACATGGAGAAAATGTTTTAAAACAACAAATACCATTTTGGTTGTCAAAGCATCCTAATATAATAGCCTTTCATCAAGCACCTAAAACGTTTGGTAGTGATGCAGCTATTCTTGTTTTAATTGATCTTAAAGTTTAATTAGCATTATATAAATTAAATTTTTTAAGATGAGTATGTAGTAATATTTATTTTTATATTAAAACTTTGTGGTATTTTATTATTTAATGTTTTAATAATTTTGTATTAAATTTTAAAATTTAATGTTTAGAAGGTTTTAATCTCATTACATTTTATAATTTATTTTAGTTTTATGAATTGTTTAGATTTTTCTATTTAGTGATTAATTTACAACTATGTCTTATTTGTGATGTATGGATGAAGTGTAATATACGTTTTTTAAAATTATAAATCTCATACATAATAAAATTTTATAATTTGACTGTTTATTATCAACGAAAATATGTAATTTTTTGTTTAGATAGGATATTTTTTGTAAATATTTGTTTTTAAATAATAATGTATTTTTAAATTTTTAATTTTTACTAAATAAATGTTTTAGAGAGAATCTTGGAATATATTTATGTTATTTAAATATAATATAAATTTATTGTTTTTAAGATATATAATTAAATTATAAGTGTGCACAAGGATTAAATATGATTCATCATAATCGTTTACGAATAGTAATGCAAAAAACTGGAAGATTAAGTAGTGATTCCAAAGATTTACTTACTCGTTGTGGAATTAAAATTAATTTGTATAAGCAAAAATTAATTGCTTTCTCTGAAAATATGCCAATAGATGTAATGTATGTACGTGATGATGATATTCCTGGATTAATTATGGATGGTGTTGTAGATATAGGAATTGTTGGAGAAAACGTTTTAGAAGAAGAAGTACTTAGTCGAAAATTTAGATCAGATAATGTAGACTATATAAAATTAAAACGCTTAGATTTTGGAATTTGCAGATTATCTTTAGCTATACCAATTAATAAAGAATATTCAGATATTCGTTGTTTAAATAACTCAAGAATAGCTACTTCTTATCCACATTTATTAAAAAAATATTTTGATAAAAAAAATCTTAAATTTAAGTCATGCATGTTGAATGGGTCAGTAGAAGTAGCACCTCGTGCTGGATTATCTGATGCTATATGTGATTTGGTTTCTACCGGAGCTACTTTAGAATCTAATGGATTGCGTGAAGTTCAAGTAATATTTTTCTCTAAAGCTTGTTTAATTTGTAAAACTGGTAATATTTCTGTAGAAAAACAAAATGTTATTAATACATTAATGACACGTATTCAAGGTGTGATTAAAGCGAGAGAATCAAAATATATTATGCTTCATGCACCTATAAAAAAATTAGAAGAAGTAATTAACTTATTACGCGGTGCTGAACGACCTACAATATTGAAATTAGCTGGAGACGATACTCGAGTGGCTATGCATATGGTTAGCAGTGAAACTTTGTTTTGGGAGACAATGGAAAAGCTGAAATTGTTAGGAGCTAGTTCTATCTTAGTATTACCAATTGAAAAAATGATGGAGTGATTATATGCCATATAATTTAAAAATTATTTATTGGAATAATTTTAATCATGAAGAAAGAAAAAAGATATTGTCTAGGCCTGTATCAAGTAATTATAGTAATGTTAAAGAACAAGTTAAAAAAATTGTTTCTAATGTTAAAAATTTTGGAGATAAAGCTTTATATAATTATACAAATAAATTTGATAAAATAAAATTAAATGATATTAAAGTATGTGAAAAAGAAATTAAAAATTCAGGGATATATATAAAAAAAGAGATAAAAGATGCTATTAAAGTCGCCATGAACAATATTAAGAAATTTCATATTACTCAGAATATAGAAATGATAAATCAAAATCATGATATTAAAGAAGATATATATTGTAAACAGATAATACGCCCAATTGAACGTGTAGGTTTATACATTCCAAATGGTTCAGCACCTCTTTTATCTACGGTGTTAATGTTAGCTATTCCAGCTAGTATTGCAGGATGTAAGAGAGTAGTATTATGTTCTCCACCGCCTATTATGAATGAAATATTATATGCTAGTAAAATTTGTGGTGTAAAAGAAATATTTCAGGTTGGTGGTGCTCAGGCAATAGCTGCTTTAGGTTTTGGAACTGAAACAATACCAAAAGTTAATAAGATTTTTGGTCCAGGAAACATTTATGTTACAGAAGCTAAGTCGCAGATTAGTAAATCTTTATATGATGTGGGTATTGACATGCTCGCTGGGCCGTCTGAAGTATTAATTATTGCAGATTCTCAAGCTAATGCTGATTTTGTTGCGTCTGATTTGTTATCTCAATTAGAACATGATAATGATTCTCAAGCGATATTAATAACCTATGATATCACTTTAGCTAAGGAAGTATTAATAAAAATTAAAGAACAAATGAAAATTTTGTCAAGATATAAAGTTATTATGCAAGCGTTAAAACATACTAGAATAATTATAGCAAAAGATTTATTAGAATGTTTCAATATATCTAATGATTATGCTCCTGAACATTTAATGATTCAATGTCATCGGTCAAAAAATTTATTGCAATATGTTACAAATGCTGGTTCTATTTTTTTAGGTTATTGGTCTCCGGTAGCAGGAGGTGATTATGCTATTGGTTCTAATCACGTTTTACCTACTTATGGTAGCGCTAGTGTACATTCTGGACTTAGTCTTGTTGATTTTTATAAAAGAATTACAGTACAAAAATTAAGTAAGCAAGGATTTAAAGATATTTCTTCTACTATCATATCTTTATCAACAGTAGAAAAGTTAGATGCTCATACACAGTCAATTAAAATTAGATTGGCTTCACTTTCGGATAGATATAGTTATGAATATTGAGAAGTTAGTTCGGAAAAATATATGGAAATTAATACCTTATCAATCTGCACGAAGAATAGGTGGAAAAGGTGATGTGTGGTTGAATGCAAATGAATGTCCTGTTCCTAATTATTTTCAGTTAAATCATATGATGCTAAATCGTTATCCAGAATGTCAACCTGAAGCATTATTATCTTGTTATTCTTCATATACAGGCATTAATAAAGAGAATATATTAATTACTCGAGGCTCCGATGAAGCTATTGAATTATTAATAAAGACTTTTTGTGAACCAAATCTTGATAAAATCGTTTTTTGTCCGCCTACTTATGACATGTATAGTATTAGTGCATATATTCTGGGTATTGAAAGTCATAGAGTGCCACTGTTAAATCTTTCTTGGCAACTAGATGTTAATAGTATTATTAAATGTATTAACGATTCTAAATTAATTTACATATGTAATCCCAATAATCCTACTGGTAATTTAATTAATATTGAAGATATCATTATTTTGTTAAAAGCTTCTTTAGGAAGAGCATTAGTAATAGTTGATGAAGCATATATTGAATTTTCTCCGATTAATAGTTTGACAAATTTAATAAATATATATCCTAATTTAGTCATATTAAGAACATTATCTAAAGCTTTTGCTTTAGCCGGATTGCGATGTGGTTTTATATTAGCGAATGTTAATGTAGTAGATGTGTTATTAAAAGTTATAAATCCTTATCCTATTTCTATTCCTACTTCGAGTATAGCTATTCAATGTTTGAGTAAAAAAAATATTAGTGATATGAGGAGTAAAGTATTTAATTTAAATCTAAATCGTTTATGGTTTATGAATCAATTAAAATTAATGAACTGCTGCATAGATCATGTTTTCTGTAGTGTTGCCAATTATATTTTAATTCGTTTTTTTAATTCTAAAAAAGTGTTTAATATGTTATCAAAAGAGGGAATAATAGTTAGAGATCAAGGTAGTAAGTTGTATTTAAATAATTGTATAAGAATATCTATAGGTACTAGTAAAGAATGCATAAAAGTTATTCATATTATTCGAAAAATTAATAATTTATATGCTGGTTAAGGAGGTAATGTGGATAAAAATGTTTTATTTATTGATCGAGATGGAACTTTAATTTCAGAACCTGTTAAAACTTTTCAAGTAGATGACATACATAAATTGATATTTGAAAAAGATGTTATTTCAACTTTAGTAGAATTAAAAAATTTTGGTTATGTTTTTGTTATGATAACTAATCAAGATGGGTTAGGTTCTGAAAAGTTTCCTTTTTCTTCTTTTTCTATACCACATCAATTTATGATAAACGTTTTTTTATCACAAGGTATAGTATTTGAAGATATTTTAATTTGTCCACATGAAGAAAGTTATAACTGCGATTGCCGAAAACCGAAATTAGGAATGGTCAAACACTGGTTACGTAAAAATAAATTAAATATAAAAAATAGTTATGTTATTGGTGATCGTTACTCAGATATGGAATTAGCAAAAAATATGGGATTATCTGGATTACACTATGGAAAGTATGGACATACGTGGAATTCAATTAAAATTAAATTAACAAATCACAATAGATACGCTTGTATCTTACGTAAAACAAATGAAACTGAAATTAGAGTAGAGGTATGGTTGGATAAATTTGGTAATAATTTCATTGATACTAAGTTGCATTTTTTTAATCATATGTTAGATCAAATAGCTACTCATAGTAATATTAGAATGAAAATCATCTCTGATGGCGATATTAATGTTGACGATCATCATACAATAGAAGATGTTGGAATTGCTTTAGGAAAAGCTTTAAATCGAGCGTTAGGCAGTAAAATAGGTTTGAATAGATTTGGATTTATTTTACCAATGGACGAAAGTATTGGATTTTGTTTATTAGACATTTCTGGGCGTCCTTTTTTGAAATTTAAGTCTTGTTTTAAATTTCAGTATTTAGGAGATATAAGTACAGAAATGATAGAACATTTTTTTAGGTCATTAGCATTTTCTATGAAAGTTACTTTACACTTAAAAAGTACAGGTATAAATGATCATCATAGAGTTGAAAGTTTATTCAAAGCATTTGGAAGAACATTAAAGCAAGCTATTCATGTAAATGGGTTTGTTTTACCTAGTTCTAAAGGATTATTATGACGCGTGTAGTTATTATAAATACTGGTTGTGCTAATTTATCTTCTATAAAGTATGCTGTTTGTAGGTTAGGATATAATCCTATAATTAGCACATCTAAAGAAGATATATTAAATTCTAACAAAATGCTACTTCCTGGTGTAGGAACAGCGTATTCAGCAATGTGTATGTTAAAAAAATTAAATTTATTAAATTTAATTAAAGATTATCAACAACCATTATTAGGAATTTGCTTAGGAATGCAATTATTATCTTCCTTTAGTAGTGAATCAAAAGGTACATATATGTTAAATATCATAAATTCTCCTGTGTATCTTCTTAATTCTAATTCGTTACCTCTTCCTCATAATGGATGGAATAATGTAGAAATATGTACAAATAATATATTATTTCATGGAATTGAAAATAATTCTAAATTTTATTTCTTACATAGTTATGCATTTTATATTAATAAATATACTATAGCAAAAACATTATATAATATTTATTTTAGTGCTGCTATACAAAAAAATAATTTTTTTGGAGTTCAATTTCATCCAGAAAAATCTGGAGAATTAGGATTAAAAGTATTAAAAAATTTTTTGGAGATATAAAATTGATTATACCGTCTATAGATTTAATTAATGGAAAAATTGTTAGGTTATATCAAGGAAAATATAATTGTAAAACTTTTTATGAAGATTATATCAATGACATAATATTAAATTATTATTCCCAAGGAGCTAGTACTATACATTTAGTAGATCTTGATGGAGCATTAGATCCTAAAAAAAAGCAAACTCACATTATTCAAGATTTGTTGTCTTATTCTAATATTAGTTTACAAGTAGGAGGAGGAATTCGAAATTGTGAAGATGTAGATTTATTGTTTTCATTAGGTGTTAAGAGAATAGTCATTGGAACATCTGCGATAAAAACTCCAGAAAAAGTAAGCATGTGGCTAGAAAAATATGGAGGTGATGCTATTATACTAGCCTTAGACATAAATGTTTCTAGTAATGGCTGTAAAGACGTAGTAATTAATGCATGGAAAAATAGTTCTGGAATTAGTTTAGAAGAATTGATATACAAATTTTCTCCTTTAGGATTAAAGCATGTTTTATGTACTGATGTATCTAAAGATGGAACATTATTGGGTCCTAATGTAAAACTGTATGAAGATATTTCTACTTCTTTTAGTCATATTCACTTTCAATCTTCTGGTGGAATAGGATCTTTAAATGACATTGCTTCTATTAAAAAATCTGGAGTTAAAAGTGTAATTGTTGGCCGTGCTTTATTAGAAAAGAAATTTAGCTTAGTAGAGGCTATTAAATGTTGGCAAAACGAATAATTCCGTGTTTAGATGTTAAATCAGGATTAGTAGTAAAAGGTATACAATTTAAAAATCATAAAATAGTAGGTGATATAATTTCATTAGCTAAATATTATACTGATCAAGGAGCTGATGAGTTAGTGTTTTATGATATTGAAGCTTCATCTAAAAACAAATTATTAGATAAAAAATGGATTATAGAAATAGCAGAAATTATAAATATTCCGTTTTGTGTAGCAGGAGGAATAAAAAGCGTAGATGATGTTAAAGATATTTTGTCTTTTGGTGCAGATAAAATTTCTATTAATTCTCCAGCGTTATCAAATCCAAATTTGATTAGTCGTATTGCTGATAATTTTGGTACACAATGTGTAGTTGTAGGAATAGACTCATGGTTTGATAAAGAAAGTAATAATTATCTAGTATACCAATATACTGGGAGTGAAAATAGAATAATACAAACTAAATGGAATACTTTCGAATGGATAAAAAAAGTACAAGAATTAGGAGCTGGTGAAATAGTATTAAATGTCATGAATAAAGATGGAATGAATAATGGATATGATTTACAACAATTGAAGTTAGCAAGAGAAATATGCTATATCCCGTTAATTGCTTCAGGTGGTGCAGGGAAATTAGAACATTTTTACGATGTTTTCTATGAATCTAAAGTTGATGGTGCGTTAGCTGCTTCTGTATTTCATGAAAATAAGATAAGTATAAAAATACTCAAAAATTTTTTAATCGATAAGGGTTTAGAAATTAGGAAATGTTAAATAAAATAAATGTTCGTGATATCAATTGGAAAAAAGTTAATGATATGCTTCCTGTTATTGTTCAACATAATACTTATGGTGTAGTTTTGATGCATGGAATGATGAATCAACAAGCTTTTCTAACAACATGTGAAAAAAAATATGTTACTTTTTATTCACGTACAAAAAAACGATTATGGACTAAAGGAGAGATGTCTGGAAATTATTTACAAGTAATAGATATGGTTCTTGATTGTGATAAAGATTCATTATTAATTTTAGCAATACCACAAGGTAATACATGTCATTTAGACAATGTAAGTTGTTTTAATTCGGTTTATTCAGATTTAACCTTTTTTTATAATCTTGAAAATTTATTAAAATCTAAAAAAATTCATTGTTCTAAAAATTCTTATACTTCAAAATTGCATAGTATGGGAGTAAATAGAATATCTCAAAAAGTTGCTGAAGAAGCAGTAGAAGCAGTTATTGCAGCTGTTACTAACAATAAGGTAGAATTTATTAATGAAGTTACTGATTTAATTTATCATTTACTAGTATTATTACATCATCATGATTTAGATTTTAACACAATCGTAACTAATTTGAAAAAAAGAAGTAAATGAAAATATAGTAAAATACAAAATAGTTGATGATACTTTCTAGGGTATTATTTATAAATTAAAATTAGCATTTTGAAATGTGTATTAATATTAATTCAATTGAGATGAATAGAATGAAAAAAAATCAAATTGGTATTATAGGAATGGCGGTAATGGGTAGAAATTTAGCTTTAAATATAGAACGTAATGGATATACTGTTTCGATATTCAATCGATCGTCTGAAGTTACTAAAAAGTTTGTTTCTGATAATGTTGGAAAAAACATATTTCCTTTTTTTTCAATTGAAGAGTTTATTAAGTCTTTAAAAATACCTCGATGTATCTTTTTGATGATTAAATCAGGAGCACCTATCGATGCAATTATCGCATTAATGAAAAAATATTTGTGTAAAGGAGATATCATTATTGATGGGGGTAATACTTTTTATAAAGATACTATACGTCGTAGTAATGAATTATTTAAAGAAGGATTAAATTTGATAGGAGCAGGTATTTCAGGAGGTGAAGAGGGTGCGTTGTATGGTCCTTCTATTATGCCCGGAGGACAAAGAGAGGCTTATGATTTTGTTGCTCCTATGTTGAAAAAAATTTCTGCACAATTTAAAAGAAAGCCTTGTGTTAGTTATATTGGTACCGATGGATCTGGACATTATGTTAAGATGGTCCATAATGGTATTGAGTATAGTGATATGCAATTAATAGCAGAATCATATTTTTTAATAAAAAATATATTGAAAATAGACAATGATGAATTATCTAATATATTTCTTAAGTGGAATCAAGGAGAATTAGATAGTTATTTAATTTCAATTACTATAGATATTTTAGTTAAAAAAGATTGCAATGATAATTATATATTGGATTACATTTTAGATGAAGCTAGTAATAAAGGAACGGGAACATGGGCTACTAAAAGTGCATTAGATCTTAATGAACCATTGACTTTGATAACTGAATCAGTTTTTTTTCGATATTTATCTTCATTAAAATCACAACGTTTATTAGCTTCAAAAATATTATCCGGACCAATCGAATCTAACCTATCGCATGATAAGTCAGATTTTATTGAGAAAGTCCGACAAGCTCTTTATTTAGGAAAAATTATATCTTATTCCCAAGGATTTTCACAGTTAAATAGTGCTTCTAAAAAATATAATTGGAATTTGAACTGTTCAGAAATAGCTAGAATATTTCAATCTGGATGTATTATCCGTGCTAAACTCTTAAAGTATATTAATCAAGAATATTTAGAAAATAAAAATGTTATTAATCTATTATTAACTTCTTATTTTAAAAATATTGCTAATAGTTACCATAATTCATTACGATATATTGTATCTATTGCTATTAATTTTGGAATTCCAGTACCTGCATTATCATCTGCTATTGCATATTTTGACTGTTATCGATCTGCGCATTTGCCTGCAAATTTAATTCAAGCTCAAAGAGATTATTTTGGAGCGCATAGATATAAGAAAATTGGAAATTTTAATTTTTTTCATACTAATTGGAAAAAATAATAATGTACTAAGAATAAAACACTACATTTTATATCATATGTCTTTGTTTTATAACGCAATTAAATTTATATTCGTTTTTATATAATTAAATAACATTATAAAGTTATTTTAATGAGATTGAGTGATAGAGATATTAAAACATGGTTATAAAAAGCTAATAATTATACCTGTTCCATATACAAAATTAATTCATGGAGTACCTATTGATATTCGCCTAGGAAATAAATTTTGTACTTTTTGTAAAAATAAAGGTCAGTGTATTGATTTAAGTAAATCAAAAAATTAAACTTCCTTAATATTGACAAGAATTATGAGTAAAAAAATTGTACCTCATCATAAAGCATTTTTATTGAACTCGGATCATTAGTATTACAGTTACTTTCGATAGAATCATTATTCCAAATGATTGAATAGGTTTTGGATAGATGGCTACTCGTCTTTAGCATGTTTGGGATTGATGATATATGTTGCTTCGTATTGTATAGATTCAGGATGAAGTGGAAATATTGTTTTAGAGTATTTCAATTCTGGAAACATTATTATTATCATTGTATTCAGGAATGATAATAGCAGCGTTGAGTTTCAAAGCGTTATCTAGTACTTCTATAAAATTATATAATATAAGAAAAATGTTAAGTATTTTGGTTAAAATAGTGTGATATTAAGTAAAATATATAAGAATTAAATAGAATTACATTGAAATAGTGTATTTTTAAAATGTAATAAATATTTATATAATTTTATGAAATATAAATATATTTATAAATACTTTTATATAAAAATTATCATTATAAATGATCTTTTATTTTATTATATTATGATACGTTTAGAAAAATTAATTTTTAATATTTATTAAAATAGTTATATACTTATAGTTTTTGTTATGTATAATATTTTCAATGTTTTCATTATTCGTGCATATTAATAATAGTATTATTTTATTTAGTATTGCATACAAATTAATAATTGTTGATGTATTATGATAAAAAAAAAATTTTAGTAACTTGTGCTTTGCCATATGCTAATGGCCCAATTCATATTGGGCATATATTAGAACATATTCAAGCTGATATTTGGGTACGTTATAAAAGAATGAAAGGTCATGAAGTATGGTTTATTTGCGCAGATGATGCACATGGCACTCCAATTTTGTTAAAATCCAAACAACTTGGAATAGATCCAGAAAAAATGATTTCTTCTATTAATAGTGAACATATTAGAGATTTTTTAAAATTTAATATAAATCATGATAATTACTATTCTACACATAGTCCAGAAAACTTGTTTTTTTTAAGAAAAATATATAAACGTTTAGAAAAAAAAGGATTAATTCATAAAAGAATTATATCTCAATTTTTTGATTGTGAAAATAATATTTTTTTACCTGATCGTTTTGTAAAAGGGTCATGTCCTATTTGTTTGGCTAAGGAACAATATGGTGATCATTGTGAAAAATGTGGAAGAATATATTCTGCTTCTGAGTTGATTAACCCAAAATCGGTTTTGTCAGACATTCGACCTGTATTAAAGGATTCATTACATTTTTTCTTTAATTTACCTTATTTTAGTTCTATGTTAAAATCTTGGATTTCTTCTGGAGTATTAGAGTGTTCTGTAGTTAAAAAAATTATGGAATGGTTTAAAATTGGGTTAAGAGAATGGGATATTTCAAGAGATAGCCCATATTTTGGATTTAATATTCCTGGATTTTTAGACAAATATTTTTATGTTTGGTTAGATGCCCCTATTGGATATATTAGTACTTTTAAAAATTTATGTGATAAAAAACCTAATTTAATTTTTAATGATTTTTGGAAAAAAGATTCAAAGAACGAGTTATATCATTTTATTGGAAAGGATATTATATATTTTCATAGTTTGTTTTGGCCAGCAATATTAGAAGGAAGTAATTTTCGAAAGCCTACTAAAATTTTTGTTCATGGTCATGTCACTATTAATGGACTTAAAATTTCTAAGTCTAGGGGATCTATTTTTTCAGTAGATAATTGGATTAAAAATTTAGATTCAGATAGTTTAAGATATTACTATGCTACTAAAATTTCATCAAAAATCCAAGATATTGAAATCAATCTTGAAAATTTTGTACAAAAATTTAATTCTGATATTATTAATAAAATAGTTAATTTAGCGTCAAGAACCGCATATTTTTTATCTAATAAATTTAATTGCTATTTATCTAAAAATATTGATGATAAAATTTTGTATAGTTCGTTTATTGGTAATACAAAAGAAGTAGAATCTTATTTAGAAAAAAGCGAATTTAATTTAGCTATTGTTGTTATCATGAAGTGTGCAGATATAGCTAATAGTTATATTGATGAAAAAAAACCATGGATAATGATTAAAAATATTAAAGAATATAATAATCTTCATAATATATGTACTACAGGAATAAATTTTTTTAGAATATTAATGACATGGTTAAAACCTGTTATGCCTGATTTAGCTAAAAGAACTGAATCTTTTTTAAAAATTAAGTTAACGTGGAATAATATTTATTGTCCTCTTATAAATCACAAAATTTCTGTTTTTAAGCCGTTGTGTTCGAGACTTAATAAATCTCAATTAGATTTTACTATTTCTTAAATAAAATATATTTTAATTATTAAAATATATTTTTTAACTTTTATAAAATTTGCAATGATTGATTTTTTATGTTATTTAGTATTTATGTTATTTATCCACGATAAACTCCATTGATTGCGTTGATTTTGTTCATCATAGTTTTTTGTAATTACATTGAATATTCCTAATGCACTTATTAAATTATTATTATAAAATAGCAGAGGGATATTATTTCGATCCCATGGAGCAATTCTGTTCTCTTTCCATATTTGTTTAATTAGTTTTCTTTTTGTATGATTTTGAATTAAAAATTTTCCTGAAATTTGAAAGCGAATATTGATTATTTCATTATTTTTGGGATAAGGAACTTTAATTCCAAATTGGTTTTGGACAATAAATCCTAAATTGTTAGGTAGTTTTAAATCATTCCAAGGTCGATGCCATATCAAAATTAAATTTTTTATACAAGGTGAAATATTTATAAAATATAAATAATTCCTATATCGTTTTATTTCATAGTTATTAATTTTTATTTTTGCTTTAGAATCTGGTTTAGACAAAATAATTTCATAATATATATTTTTTATAATTTTATATGAAGGCATAGTATTATTATTAATTTTAATCCATGTCCTTAGTAAGGAATTTCTCATTTCTGGTTGAATTTTTTGGAAATTTTTAATGTTTAGAATAGAATTAGATATAAGGTATTGATTAAGTTTTTTATTTATTATAGAGTCTAAAATATTTTTTTCTTGCTTTAAAATAAATGCACTATTTGCACATTTTTTAATAAAACTTGGCCATCTTCGTATAAGTAATGGTAGTATTTTATGTCGTAAAAAATTTCTGTCATAAGTAGTATTATAATTACTATCATCTTTAATCCAATGTATTTTGTTTTTAGTCATCCAGGATTTTATTTTAGATCTAGTAATATGTAATAATGGCCTAATAATTGTGTTTTTGTTAAATAATTTACTTTCATATGACATTCCACTTAAACCAGTAATGCCACTACCTCTTTTTAAAGCTAACAAAAAAGTTTCACATTGATCATTTAAATTATGAGCTATTAAAATAGTTTCTTGTGGATGTGCTTCTGCATATATCATTTTATATCGCTGTAGTCTAGCATTTGCTTCTATTCCTATTTTTTTTTTATTTATTATAACTTTTTTTATTATTAAAGGAATATCATATTTTTTACATGTTTTTTTACAATGTTCACTCCATTGATTTGAATTTCTATTTAGTTGATGATTTATGTGAATTGCTCTAAATTTTATCTCTTTTTTAATTTTTATTATTTTTAATAATTGATAAAACAGGAAAGTAGAGTCTAAGCCTCCACTATATGATAATAAGAACGAACATTTCATTGTTTTTTCTATGTATTTTATAATCATATATCTAATAAGTAATGTAAAATAGTGAAATTAAAATTCATTCTAATATATCTTAATGTGTCCGAGTGGATTTGAACCACTGGCCTCTACCTTGTCATGGTAGTACTCTAAACCAACTGAGCTACGGACACAATATAATAAAATATTATAATATTATATATAATTTTTTTTATTTTAAAATAAAAAAATTAAATAAAATTTTTATATTTTTTTAAAAAGTGTTTGAATAGACAATATTCTATATAAGATCATTAAAGATGATGTAGCCAATGCTATAAGAATTCCTATCCAAAACCCAGTTGCTCCTATTTTTGGAATAATTATATCAGTTAATGCTAGCAAATAACCGATAGGAAAACCAAATATCCAATAGGATATACATGTAATGATAAAAATTGTATGAGTGTCTTTATAACTTCTTAAGATTCCGTTTCCTATAATTTGAAAGAAATCAAATATTTGATACATTGCAGCAATTATTATTATTTTTTCAGTTTGTTTTATAATAAGATTGTCTGTAGTATATAAAGCTATTATTTTATGATAAAATAAAAAAATAGATATCGTAATTATAGTAGACAAAATAAATCCCATGGTTTGTGAAGATATGATAATAGTAGAAATTTTATTTAAGTTTTTTTTTCCTAAATAAAATCCAATACGAATACTGGTCGCAGTTCCAATTGAAAGTGGAAGAATAAAAATAAATGAACTGATGCTTAAAACAATTTGATGTGCAACAATTTGAGAAATATCTAAAGATGCTATCAGTAATGTTATTAATGTAAACAATGTAACTTCAAAAAATAGTGATAATGCAATGGGTAATCCTATTTTTAATAAGTTCCAAATTATTTTAAAATCAGGAAAATATTTGTGATTTCTCGAATATACTATGTTATATATATCAATATCGTTTTTAGTTATTATTTTCATAAAGATAAACATAAACCAATAAACGATAATTACTGAGAGTGCGCATCCTATATTTTTAAAGTAAAATGATAATATTTGTTTATATACTAATAAATAGCTTATTATTATGTTTAAAATTAATCCTATTAATCCTGAAATCATAGCTGGTTTAGGTTTTAAAAATCCTTCACATTGGTTTTGTATTACTTGAAAATATAAATATCCAGGAGTACTCCATAACAAAACTCTAATGTAATTAATACTTTTTTTTTCTATAATTGGATTAATGTCTTTCATAATATTAATAATATAATTAGCATTCCACAAAATAATCATAATAATTATTGAAATAAATGTAGCTAGCCAATATGCATTTATGATTTGATTTGGAATATTATTTTTTTGTTCTGATCCGTTCATATATGATACAATAGGCACTAAAGATAATAATAATCCATGTCCAAACAAAATAATTGGATACCAAATTGATATTCCAATTGATATAGCAGCTATATCAGTATTGTTTAGTGATCCCATCATAATACTATTAATAAATCCCATACTCATTTGCGATATTTGCGCTAACATAATAGGAATAGTAAGTTGTAACAATATTTTTATTTCTTTTAAATATTTGTTCATTCCTAACCTTTTAGTGTGGTATTTTATTTTTTATAGAATTTTAAAATATAAATTGCTTAGTTATCTTGTTATTCTATATTTTTTATATTACAAAAAGTAATGAGTTCATAGTTTATAAATATTTTTAATTTTTTAGATTTCAATTTAGAATTAGTATAAATGTGTTTGTATTAAAATATAATTAATATTAATTTAATAAATTAAAAATATTTATTTTGAATAGTATTTTGTTATTTTATAATAGTTTTATTTATACTTAATTATTTAAGGTTTTTATGTTTACTGGGATTATTCAAGATATTGCAAAAATAGTTTGGATAAAAAAATGCAGAAATTATTTTCAATGGGTTATACAATTGAATAATATTGATACAAATACTTTGTTATTAGGATCGTCTATATCATGTAATGGTTGTTGTTTAACTATTAAGACTATTATAAACAATAGAGTTAGTGTAGATATTATAAAAGAAACTTTACGAGTTACTAATTTGGATTCCTTTTGTGAAGGACAACATATAAATGTTGAACGATCTGTAAAGTTTGGAGAAGAAATTGGAGGGCATTTAGTCTCTGGACATGTTATGATTACTGCAAAAATATTTAAAATTGTAATATGTAATAATAGTAAGAAATTATGGATTGAATTAAATGATATTATTTTTATGAAATATGTCTTTTACAAAGGTTTTATATGTATTGATGGTATTAGTTTAACTATTGGTAATGTTGAAAAAAATACGTTTTGTGTATTTTTGATTCCAGAAACGATATTTAATACTACTATTGGAAGTAAGAATGTTGGAGATTTAGTTAATTTAGAAATAGATTATCTTACTAAAATTACTGTGGATAGTATAGAAAGATTAGTGTTAAAATTTAATAGGTAAAACATTTTATATTTTTTGTATAATGTATATGTTTTGTGTTAGCTATAGTATAAAAATACTTTTGAATGTTATTATATGATTATATTAACATTAGTATAAGTATATCCTTTATATTGTATATTTAAATTAAGTAATAAATTTAGAAGTTTTTAAAAGTGATTAGTGTTAATTTTATTAATTAAATAAATAATTTTATTTTTTGATTTTAGATAATATTCTAGAATTTAATACTATTTAGATAAATAAAATTATTAATAAGGTTATGGCATTAGATGCAAAATGCTATGAGTTTACATAATTTTAAAAATTTTATTAAATTAAACTATTTTTAATAATAATTATTTTATAGAATAATTATAAATTACTATTTAAAATTAATATTTTATCTTTTTTGAATTACATGCTAGAGTTAATATGAAAGTATATTATTTAATTTAAAATATTGTTTTATATTGATGATATAATTTATAATGTAAAAAGTATTTTAGTAAAATACAATTTTAAGAATCTACTTGGATGTGTTTCCTAACGTTTAAATTTGTTTAAGATAGTATAAAATATTATTAGTAGTTATTAATAAAATAACAAGTATATAGGTTTTATAGTGATTTATTTTTCATTTTTTTTAGGTAATTTATTAGTTAATAATTTAGTTTTAGTGCAGTTTTTAGGATTGTGTCCTTTTATGGGTACTTCTAAAAAGTTTGGTTCTGCTGTAGGTTTAGGGTGTGCAACTGTTTTTGTAATTACATGTGTTTCTATATTATCATGGTTAGTGAATTATTATATTTTAGTTCCATTAAATTTAGTATGTCTTAGAATTATGACATATATGTTGATTATTTCAGTTAGTGTTCAGATTGTTGAAATAATAATAAAGAAAGTTAGCCCTATACTATATAGATTGTTAGGTATATATTTACCATTAATTACTAGTAATTGTTCAGTTTTAGCTATCCCTTTATCTAGTATACGTTTCAACTTTAATTTTTTAGAGTCTTTTTTATATGGTTTTAGCTCTTCTATTGGTTTTTTTTTAGTTTTAGTAATTTTTTCTAGTATAAGAGAGAGATTATTTTTATCAGATGTTCCTGCTCCTTTTCGAGGCAGTCCAATTGCATTAATTACTGCTAGTCTAATGTCTGTTTCTTTTATGGGATTTAATGGTTTAGTAAAAGTATGATTTTTTTTATGTTATATTCTATATGTTTTTTTAGTATTTTGAGTATTTTTTTTGGTTTTTTAATAAATTATGTTTTGTATTATTACAGTATAGATTCTGATCCTATTATAGATAAAATTGATGAATTGTTACCTCAAACACAATGTGCGCAATGTGATTATCCTGGGTGTTATGCTTATGCTAGTGCGATTGGAAATAATAATGAAAGAATAGATAAATGTATTCCTGGTGGAAATGAAGTTGTATTTAAAATTTCAAGTTTGTTAAATAATGATGAGTTAGAATACAATTGTATGAATTCTTCTAACGATGTTTTTTCTAAAATAGCAATAATCGATGAAGAGAATTGCGTAGGTTGTTCAAAATGCAGATTAATTTGTCCTGTTGATGCTATAGTAGGATCATATAATTTCATGCATACAATATTACCACATATGTGTACTGGTTGTAACTTATGTATATCAATATGTCCTACTAATTGTATTAAAGAAAAAAAAATATCATATGATTACGTTAATTAATAATTTTAAACAACATTTATTTATGTGTGTTAATTTTGTTTGGGTGTTAATTAGATTATGCTATATTCATGTTAAAAAAATAATTTTGTTTCGAAAATCAAGAGACTTGTATGGAGGAATAGAATGTATTTCTATGAAAACTAGTAAATCATCGTCTAGATTAGAGTATATTCCTATTCCAAAAAAAATTTTTATTTTAGTAGATGATATCATTGTTTTACAAAAAAAAATTATAGTTGATGTAGGACAATCTGTATTACTTGGTCAAGTTCTGTCATTAGGATATAAACATATAGCTCCTATTCATTCCCCTGTATCTGGAATAGTTACTAAAATTTCACAGAAAAAGTATAATTTTTTTTTAAATAAACGTTTTAGTATTATTAATATAAGATCTGATGGAAAAGATACAAAAATTGATAGTATTTTAATGAGTAATTATAAAAAATTTAGTCCTGACGAAATTATTCAACTTATTTATAATTCTGGAGTAGTTGGATTAGGAGGGGCAGGATTTTTATCTTCTAAAAAGTTACAATATTCTATTGGAAATGCGCATACTTTAGTAGTTAACGCTGCTGAGAGTGAACCATATATTACATCAGATGATTGTTTAATAAGAAATTTTGCGCAAGAAGTAATTCAAGGATGTCAAATCATTGTTTGGATTTTAAAAATAAAATGTGTTCTTATTGCTATAGAAGATGATAAAAATATTGCATATATTAAAATTAAAAAAGAAATAAAAGCTTTTCCTAATTATAAAATATATAAAATAAAAAGAATATATCCATCTGGCAGCAGCAAACAATTAATAAAAATATTATTTAATAAGGAAGTTCCTTTAGGAAAACATTCAACTAGTTTAGGGATAGTTGTGTTTAATGTATCTACTATTTTTTCAATTAAAAGAGCAGTGATAAATGGCGAACCTTTAATTGAGAGAATTGTAACTTTATCTGATAGACGGTTATCGTATCAAAAAAATATTTTAGTTAGAGTTGGTACTCCAATTAATTATATATTAAAGAAATGTAATATTAATTATAAAGATAATAGTGTTGTCATTGGAGGTCCAATAACTGGATTAATAATTGATGATTTAAGTTTTCCTATTTTAAAAACCAGCAATAATATTTTATGTTTAGAATTGAATTTTATGGATAACAGATTAGAAAGCCCATGCATTCGCTGTACAGCTTGTTCTAGAACTTGCCCAATGCGTCTATTACCGGAACAACTATATTTTTATAGTAAATCTTTCGATCATAATAAATCTAGAGAATATCATATAAATGAATGTATTGAATGCGGAATTTGTGAACAAGTATGTCCTAGTAATATTCCTCTTTTAAGATATTTTAGAAAAGAAAAATTAAAATTGAATGAAATTATATTTAAAGAGAATATGTCTAAAAAATTTAAAAAATTGTTTGTATCTCGTCAATCTAGATTGAATTCTTCAGGATTAATCAATGAAAATATCATATATTCTAGTAATAATTTAGATAGAGTTTTAGATAAAAAAGTTGTCTGTAATACAGATATAGAATATATAACTATAGAAAAGTCTCAGTTCATGAGGAAAAAAGAACTTGAAGAATCTATTGCTAGAGCTAAATTAAAAAGGAATATTGAATAACTTCTAGTAAACAAATAGTGTTACTATACGATTTATATAAGAAAATTTTTGAAATATAGTTATGGATTATCGATATATTAAAATTAATGATATTTATATTTGTAGAAGTACTAATAATATAATGTTATTAGCAATATTAGCTACAATTCCAGGTGTAATTATAGAATTTTACTATTTTAAAATAGCAGTATTAATTCAAATATTTCTTTCTGTTATATCTTCGATAATATTTGAATTTATCTTTTTAAAATTACGAAAAAAAAATTTGTATACATTTTTTTTAGATTATTCTTCAGTTTTAACTGGTATTTTATTAGGACTTAGTTTACCTATTTTATCACCGTGGTGGATATCAATTGTAGGTTCTTTTTTTTCTATTATAGTTGCTAAACAGTTATATGGAGGTTTAGGAAATAATATTTTTAATCCTGCAATGTCAGGATATGCGATATTATCGATATCTTTTCCTATTTTAATGACTAATTGGTCTTTTCAAAATAATTTGGCATTACTTAATATGTTAAATGTAAGTGATATGATGTCAATTATTTTTTTTACCGACTTAGAAGATTATTATAAAATGATGTCAAAATTTTCTGAAATGTCTAATTTTATAACTCAATCTACTCCTTTAGAACAAATGAGAATACAAAATAGAAGTATTGTAACAAATATTACTTCTTTTATTTTTTCTTTAGAAAACATTGATATTTATCGTCACTGGATATTAATTAACTTTAGTTTTTTTTCTGGAGGTATTTTTTTATTAATAAAAAAAATTATTTGTTGGAGAGTTCCATTTAGTTTTTTATTTTCTTTATTTATTTGCTGTTCATTGGATTTTTTTTATTTTAAACATATAAATATTTTTCCATTAATTCAATTATTTTTAGGTAGTACTATGATGGGGGCTTTTTTTATTGCAACAGATCCTGTTACTACTTCTATTACTAAAATAGGGCGTATAATTTTTGGAAGTTTTATTGGAATTTTTATTTGGATTATTCGAGTTTTTGGTGGATATCCTGATGCTATATCGTTTTCTATATTACTCGCTAATTCTGTTGTTCCGTTAATAGATTATTATACTCAACCGTATATTTATGGTAAAAAGACAAAATAACTTATGTTTAAAAACAATTATTCAATTATTATTACATTATTTTTAATTTCTATTTTAACAGCAAGTAGTGTAGTATTAGTATATATATATACTAAATCAAGGATAGTATTTCAGAAAGAAAATCATCAAAAAATAATTTTAAATACTCTTTTGCCTAAAACATTTTCTGATATGAAAGTTTCATATTGTTTTATAAATAACGAATTATTAGGAGATAATAAGAATCATAAGTTTTGGATGGTTACAAAAAATAATAAATTATATGCTTTAATTTTTGAAGTAATAGCACCAGATGGATACTCAGGAAATATAAAAATGATTGTATCTCTAGATTTAAATAGTAAAATTTTAGGTGTTCGTACATTAGATCATCACGAAACTCCTGGACTAGGAGATAAAATTGATACTCATATTTCTAATTGGATTACTAAATTTTCTGGTATGACAGTATTAGGACTAGATGATGTAAATTTTTCTTTGAAAAAGTATGGAGGAAATATTGACCAATTTACAGGAGCTACTATTACCCCATTAGCGGTAGTTAATGCGATTAAACGTACTGCTAGTTTGTCGAAAAAGTTAATATTAAAAAATTTTAAATTTAAAAATTGTGATTGTGACTATGAATAGCTTTATTAAAATGTTTAGTAATGGAATTTGGATAAAAAATTCATCATTAGTTCAGTTGTTAGGATTATGTCCTATTTTAGCAGTTACTACAAATGTTATTAATGCATTAGGATTAGGAATAGTTACTACATTAGTTTTGGTGTGTACGAATGTAATAATATCATCATTGAGGTTTTGGATACCTAAAGATATTCGTATTCCTATTTATATGATGATTATTAGTGCTATTGTTAGTTGTTTTGATATGTTAGTTAATGCATATTCACTAAATTTATATCATTCTTTAGGAATTTTTATTCCTTTAATTATTACTAATTGTGTTATATGTGGTCGAGCTGATCTTATTGCTATGAATAGTTCTATATTAATTTCATTTTTAGATGGATTATTTACTTCGATTGGATCTGTTTTAGCTATATTTATAGTTGGATCGATTAGAGAAATTATTGGAAACGGAACACTATTTTTTGGTTCTGAAAATTTATTTGGATCTTGGTCTCAAATGTTTTATATGAAAATTATTGATTCAAACTATGTCATGTTATTTTTTTCATATCCTTCTGGGGCTTTTATGATTTTAGGGTTTATTTTAGCTGGAAAAAATTTTATAAATCAAAATATTAATTAAATTGTTGTAATATTGATACATATTTAAAGTTTACTCTATTCTATTAGGAAAAAGTAAAATTGGATAATAATCAACTTAATAAAATTTTGTTAATTTTTTATAAAGCAAATCCTAAACCAAAAACAGAATTAAAATTTTCTTCAGATTTTGAGTTATTAATTTCGGTAATTTTATCAGCACAGTCTACTGATCGTATGGTTAATAAAGTTACTAAAAATTTGTATAAAGTTGCTAATACACCTTCATCTATTTTATCAATTGGATTAAATAATTTAAAGGAGTATATAAAAAAGTTAGGTTTATTTAATAAAAAGTCTTCTAATATTATTAGAACTTGTGATATTTTACTAAATAGGTATAAAGGGAAAATTCCTGATAACATTATTGATTTACAATGTTTTCCCGGAGTAGGAAGAAAAACAGCTAATGTAATTTTAAATTGTATTTTTAAGAAAAAAGTTATTGCAGTTGATACTCATGTATTCAGGTTATGTAATAGAATAGGATTTATGAAAGCAAAAAACGTTATTAGTACAGAAAAAACATTATTTAAAATAGTTCCTGAACGTTTTAAATTACATTTTCATAATTGGTTTGTTTTACATGGTCGTTATATATGTACGTCTAAATCTCCAAAATGTTCTTTTTGTTCAATTGAACATTTATGCAAATTTAAATTTAAGAGAATTTAGTAAAGGTTTTGTTTACTGTTAATTCATTTTAGATACATCTAATAAGTTTTATTTTATAATTTTTTGTTATTATATAATATTTATTAAAATATATATTTTAATTTAATTATAATTTTGTATTATAAAATTATTTACTATAAATGTTATATTTATATTTTTTATAGTGTTTTTACAATACATTTTTAATGAAGGATTTTTATGTGTCAAATTGATTTAATTTGTGAATTTAGAAAAAGAAACTTAATATCACAAATTGCTAATGAAAAAAAGTTAATTTTTCAAATTAAAAATAATAAAATTACTTTATATTGTGGTTTTGATATTACTGCAGAGAGTTTACATATAGGTCACATTTTGCCGTTATTATGTCTAAAAAGATTTCAAGAAATTGGGCATAGACCTATTGTTTTAATAGGTGGTGCAACTAGTTTAATTGGTGATCCAAGTTTTAAAATTTCTGAAAGAAGATTGAATTCGATAGAATTAGTTAATACATGGAAAAAGTCTATTACTAATCAAGTTTCTTTATTTTTAGACTTTAATTCAAGTTATAATAAAGCCATGATCATAAATAATTATAAATGGTTTGAGCATATGTCGTTATTAAAATTTTTACGTACTATAGGTAAGCATTTTTCTATTAATAAAATGATTACTCGAGATGCAGTTAAAAAACGAATCAATCGTTTAGATACAGGAATTTCATTTACAGAATTTTCTTATAATTTATTACAAGCATATGATTTTTCTATTTTGCATAATAAATACAATGTTATGTTACAAATTGGTGGATCTGATCAGTGGGGAAATATTGTATCTGGAATTGATTTAATTCGTAGGTTATATAAGAACGAAGTGTATGGTTTAACTATTCCTTTGTTAACTCAAAAAAATGGAATCAAATTTGGAAAAACAGAAAAGAATACAGTATGGTTAGATGCAAAAAAAACGAGTCCTTATAAATTTTATCAATATTGGGTTAACATATCTGATTGTGACGTATGTAGATTTTTAAAATTTTTTACTGTTTTAAGGGTTTCAAAAATAGATGCATTAGAGTCTTGTAATTCTATTACAGAATTGAATAAATCTAAACTATTTCTAGCAGAGTATCTTACAAATATAGTACATGGTAAACACGGAGTGAAATCGGCAAAGCGCATTTCATCATGTTTGTTTTATGGTGATTTTCATAATATGGAGAGATCTGATTTTATTCAATTAGAACAAGATGGAATACCTTCAATTAAGATTTCAGGTATTCGAGATTTACAACAGGTATTAGTGGATGCTTTTTTAGCTCCTTCTCGTTCTCAAGCCAGAAATATGATTCTATCTAATGCTATTAAAATTAATCACGTTAGACAAAATAATGAAATGTATGTTTTTTCAAATAGTGATATCTTTTTTGAAAGATATACACTTTTATCTAGAGGAAAAAAACATTTTTGTTTGATATGTTGGATAAGTTAAATTACTATAAACGTATTTTTATGCGAATATTATTTTTTAGAATTAAATTAATATTCTAGATTAAAACTTTCACCGCATCCACAAAAATTTTGAATGTTTTTATTATTAAATTTAAAAACATGATTTATTCCTTCTTTTATAAAGTCTATTTTTACTCCGTCTAATATTGAGACGTTTTTGAAATTTACTAATATCAATATATTTTTAGAAACGAAATGAATATCAGTATGATGTATTATTGTTGCTAGTTCCATGAAGTATTTCATTCCAGCACATCCTGATTTTTTTATTCCTAATTTAATTCCTATTTTATGTTCTTTTTTTATTAATTTATGAATTTGTTTTTCTGCTGTATAACTTATTTTTATTCCTTTGATATTATGAATATTTTTTTCTTTTGGAAGTAATGTAAAGTAGATATTTTTATTCATTTTGTTCTCATATGAATATGTTAAGTAAATATTTTATACTTATATACAAGTTTAAAATCATTACAATTTTGTTAAAATAAATTATTAATAAGCTTTAAAATATTAAAGTAACTAATTTTTATAAAAATTTATATATATAAATATATAAAATTAAGTAGTATAATTAACTAATATATTAATATCAATGATAGAAAATTATATTGTACTTATTTTAAAAATTCAATAATATTATTAATATATAATATATATTTTATACATTTTTAGAACATTTATAAGTTTTATTATTTCTATTTTTATAAAATTATATTTTAAAGCAATTTTTATTAATTTATAAGATATTATTTATGTTCTAAATAATTAAAGGAAACATAAAGGTATAATGTTTATATGCAAAAAAAACGAGAAAGTATGGATTTGCCACAAGCTATTTTTTCTCTAATATTTATCGTTATTATGATATTTTCTAGTTTATGGATTATGCGTCCATTTTTTTTAGGTTTTGCGTGGGCTAGCATGGTAGTGATTGCGACATGGCCTATATTTTTAAAATTGCAGTTATTGTTATGGGGAAATCGAGCATGTGCTGTTATAACAATGATTATTATTTTATTATTAATTTTTATTATTCCAATTGCTTGCTTAGTGAATAGTTTAATTGATAATAGCACTTCAGTAATTAGTTGGTTAAGTTCAGAAAACTTACGATTTCCAGATTTTTATTGGCTACAAGATATTCCTGTTATTGGGGTAAAATTATTTTCTAGTTATCAAAAATTATTAGATGAAGGAGGTTCTGAATTAATTGCTAAAGTTCAACCTTATATGGGTAAAACTACTGAATTTTTTGTTGTTCAAGCGGGGCATTTTGGTCGGTTTATTATTCATTTAATTTTAATGTTAATTTTTAGTTCTTTATTATATTGGAATGGTGAAAGAATGAGAAATATTATTAGACATTTTGCTGTTCGTTTAGGATCAAATTCTGGAGATTCGGTAGTCTCTCTTGCTGGTCAGGCAGTTAGAGCAGTAGCTTTAGGAGTAGTTGTTACTGCATTAGTTCAAGGCATTCTAGGTGGTATAGGATTAGCAATTTCTGGAATTCCATATTCTTCTTTATTAATGATGTTAATAATTATTTTTTGTTTAATTCAATTAGGTCCGTTACCTGTATTAATTCCAGCTATTATGTGGTTGTATTGGAATGGTAATACAACTTGGGGGACTGTATTGTTAATTTGGAGTTGTATTGTATGTGTATTAGATCATATATTACGTCCTATGCTTATAAGGATCGGGGCTGATTTTCCCACGGTATTGATATTATCAGGAGTCATAGGTGGTTTAATTTCATTTGGAATGATTGGTTTATTTATTGGCCCAGTAGTTTTAGTCATATCATATCGTCTTATTTCTTCTTGGATGGATGAAATTCCAGCTCCAAGTACTTTGTCAAAAGAATCAATAAAACGCTTTTTATTAAAAGATAAGATTAAAAAGAAAAATTAATAATATTTATTTAGAATTTTTATATTTGTTTTGATAATATTTTGTATAGAATATCAAATCTATTTAGTCATATATAATATTACTTTAAATATTTTATGATTACTTTTTTATTTTATATTTCTTGTTTTATAGCAAATTCTTAAGTAGCTATAGAATGTAATTAAGAACAATTTACGATATTATCGTTATTAGTATTAATATTTTAAATTTTAATACTCTTATTATTTTTTAATAAAAATTTTTATGCTAATTTTAGAATATAATTTAAAGATCATAATATTATTATTAGATTATGATTACGAATTTGATACATTAATATTAAAATGTTAAATTATTTTAAAAAAATTTTAAATAAATTTTAATTGTATTTATCATGGTAATTTAAAGCGTTTTGTATATTAAATTGATATATTTGCTTTAAAATTTATAATTAACATTTTATCAATTATAATTTTGTCATATATTATTAGTATAGGATATATTTAGAGAAAAATATGAAAAAAACAGATGAATTAAGAACAATACGAATTGATCCGTTAATTACTCCATTTGAATTAGCAAAAAATTATCCTATTACTTCTTCTATTATGGATACTGTTATTACAGCTAGAAAAAATATAGCTAATATTATGACAGGAATGGATTTGCGTTTATTGGTAGTAATCGGACCTTGTTCAGTTCACGATCCTTTAGCAGCAGTTGAATATGCAAAAAGATTAAATGAATTACGTAAAAAATATTCTTCTCGTCTTGAAATTATAATGCGCACTTACTTTGAAAAACCACGTACTGTGATAGGTTGGAAAGGTCTTATTTCAGATCCTGATTTGAATGGAAGTTTTCGTGTTAATCATGGTTTGTCAATTGCTAGAAAATTGCTTTTAGATATTAATGAATTAGGACTTCCAGCTGCTACTGAATTCTTAGACATAGTAATTGGACAATTTATAGCAGATTTAATAAGTTGGGGTGCAATAGGAGCAAGGACTACTGAAAGTCAAATTCATCGTGAAATGGCATCTGCATTGTCTTGTCCAGTAGGATTTAAAAATGGTACTGATGGAAATATACGAATTGCAATAGATGCTATTCGTGCTGCAAGTGCAAAACATTTATTTCTAGCACCTGATAAACATGGACAAATGACTATTAATCATACTAGTGGAAATCCATTTGGTCATGTTATTATGCGTGGAGGAAAATCTCCAAATTATCATGCTAAAGATATAGATTTAACTATAAGATATTTACAAGAATTTAATCTTTTAGAATATTTGATGATTGATTTTAGTCATGGGAATTGTCTAAAACAACATAGGCGTCAGTGTGATGTAGGCGAATCCATAGCTAAGCAAATACGAGATGGCTCTACAGCTATATTTGGTGTTATGATTGAAAGTTTTATAGAAGAAGGTTCTCAAAAAGTAATTGATAATAAACCATTAATTTACGGAAAATCGATAACAGATCCTTGTTTAGGATGGAACGATAGCGTACGACTTCTTAAAAAATTAGCAGATGCTGTTAACAGTCGGTTTTAACTTTTTATATTGATCTTTAATATTGATTATTATTTTTATATAATTATATTATAGTTAACTATTTTAAAATATACTTTGAATGTCAAGTATATTTATATCTTAATAAAAATAAATGGAATAATTTAAAACTAAGGATCTGAAATGCCTGTTATTACGTTGTGTGACGGACGAAAACTAATATATAAAGATGCTGTTTCAGTATTAGATATTGCTAAGAATATTTCACCTGATTTAGCCAAAAGTTGTTGTTTTGGATATGTAAATAATATTAGTGTAAGTAAATATACTATTATAGACTATGATGCTAATATTCAAATAGTTTATAAAGATGATATAGTTTTTTTAAATAGCATTCGTAATACTTTTATTTGTATTTTAGGATATGCTGTAAAAGAATTATGGCCGAATTCTAAAATTGGTAATAGTTTTGTAATAGACAACGGATTTTATTGTGATATAGATGTAGATTTTATTTTTACTAGTTCGGATTTAAATTTATTAGAAACTCGTATGTTAGATATTTCTAATAGAAAATATAATATTAATGTAAAAAATATAACATGGGAAGAAGCATATAAAATTTTTGAGAGTTATTCCGAAACGTATAAATTATTAATTTTAAAAAACAATTTTAAAATTAATGAAGTTGTTCCTTTGTGTTTTCATCAAAAATATGTTGATTTTCAAGTTGGTATTCCGATTCCTAATGTATCTTTTTGTCGTTATTTTAAGTTACAAAAGTTTTCTGGTGTATATTGGAACGGAAATAAAAAAAATAAGGTTTTGCAAAGAATTTATGGAACAGCATGGGTTACATCAAGTAAATTAAGAGAATATTTAGAATACATAGACCAATCTGAGAAACGAGATCATAGGAAAATTTCCAAAAAATTAGATTTATATCATATTCAAGAAGAATCTCCAGGAATGATTTTTTGGCATCATAATGGTTGGATTATTTTTCGAGAATTAAAAAGATTTATTCGGGAGAAGTTACAAGAATATCAATATCAAGAAGTTCAAACACCATTAATTATGAATAAAAAAATTTGGAAAGATAGTGGACATTTAGATAATTATCAAAAATTTATGTTTATGACATGTTCAGAAAATAATATGTATGGAATTAAACCTATGAATTGCCCTGGTCATGTACAAATTTTTAACAATGCTTTACATTCTTATCGCGATCTTCCTATTCGTATTTCAGAATTTGGGAGTTGTCATAGAAATGAACCGTCAGGTTCTTTACATGGACTTATGAGAATTAGGAATTTTACTCAAGATGATGCTCATATTTTTTGTAGAAAGGATCAAATTCAGGGTGAAATTAGTAATTGTATAAAAATGATTTATGACGTATATGAAGTATTTGGTTTTAAAAAAATTTTGGTAAAATTATCAACTCGTCCAAAAAATAGAATTGGAAGTGATATAATATGGGATCAAGCTGAAAATGATTTATCAACTTCATTAAAAGAAAACAAAATATTATTTGAATATCAAGAGGGAGAAGGAGCTTTTTATGGACCGAAAATTGAGCTTTCATTGCTTGATTGTTTGGGAAGAATTTGGCAATGTGCGACTATACAATTAGATTTTTATTTACCAGTAAGTTTAGGTTCTTTTTATATTGATAACAATAATGAAAAAAAAATACCAATTATTATTCATAGAGCAGTATTAGGTTCTATTGAACGGTTTATAGGGATTTTAATAGAAGAATATTCTGGAAATTTTCCAACGTGGTTAGCTCCTATTCAAGTGGTGTTAATAAGTGTTAATAAAAGTCATAATAAGTATGTTAGCATGTTATTTAAAAATTGGTTTGATATAGGTATTCGAGTTAGATTAGATATAAGGAATGAAAAAGTCAATTTTAGAGTCAGAGAACAAATTATAAGAAAAGTTCCATATATTGTTATTTGTGGTGATAAAGAAGTTACTAGTAATAAAATTACTTTTAGAACTCGATCAGGAAAAAATTTTTTATTAGTAAATATAAAAGATTTTGTTATAAAGTTAAAAAAAGAAATTTCTACTCGAAATTTACATTGATTGGAGGAATAAAGTATTAAAGTCGGAAAAAGAATACAAATAACAAAGCCAAATCGTATAAATCACGAAATTCGTTCTTTAAAAGTTCGTCTTACTGATTTTCATGGAAATCAAGTTGGTATTGTTACATTAAGAGATGCTCTAAATAAAGCAAAAGAAGCAGGAATGGATTTAGTTGAAATTAGTCCAAATTCTGAACCTCCAGTGTGTCGTATTATGAATTATGGAAAATTTTTATATAAGAAAAGTAAATCTATAAAAGAACAGAGAAAAAAACAAAAAGTAGTAAATATTAAAGAGATAAAGTTTCGACCTGGAACTGATGAAAGTGATTATCAAGTTAAATTACGCAATTTAACTCGTTTTTTAACAGATGGACATAAAGTAAAGATAACTTTACGTTTTCGTGGGCGTGAAATGGTTCATCAGCAAATAGGTGTAAAAGTGTTAAATCGGATCAAAAACGATTTAGTAGAACTAGCTTTAATAGAGACATTTCCATCTAAAATTGAAGGTCGTCAAATGATCATGATTTTATCGCCTAAGAAAAAACAATAATTTTTTTATAATATATTGATTATTAGATTAATTGTGGTTACTTTGTTAAATTTTTATATTTATTTTAAATTGGAAAATATAATGCCTAAGATTAAAACATTACGCAGTGCAGCTAAGCGTTTTAGAAAAACTGCATCTGGTAAATTTAAGCGAAAACAAGCCAATTTGCGACATATTTTAACAAAAAAATCTACTGATCGAAAACGACATTTACGTTCAAAAGTAATGGTATCTAAGGGAGACAATAATAAAGTTCGTTTATTTTTGCCTTATCTATAAATTAATTTGAATGTATATTAGAAAAAGGAGAGTTTATAATATGGCTCGTGTAAAACGTGGGGTAACTGCTCGTTTTCGTCATAAAAAAGTGTTAAAAGAAGCTAAAGGTTATTATGGTTCAAGATCAAAAACATATCGATCGGCTTGTCAAGCAGTTATTAAATCTGGGCAATATGCTTATCGTGATCGTCGTCAAAAAAAACGTCAATTTAGAAAATTATGGATTACTCGAATTAATGCTGCAGTACGACCGAATCACATGTCCTACAGTCAGTTTATATATGGACTAAGGAAAGCATCAATAGATATTAATCGGAAAACATTATCTGAAATTGCTATTTTTGATAAAAATGCTTTTAATTCATTGGTGGAAAATTCAAAAAATTCTTTATAAAAATTGAAATCTTAGAGGGAGAGTAACTTGATCTCCCTTGATTTTAAAAGTATTTATATAATAAATTATATAGAGTAATTAGTAAAATATAGTACAAATTATAAATTATAATTTATATTATTTTTAATTACTAAATAATATTAAAAAGCTTCCATTTTGGAAGCTTTTTAATATTATTTAGATTTTTACTTTAATATTTATAAATCTTAATAGCTATTTATATAAGCGGAGAAAATCGTGTTTGATTGTCTAAAATTAATTAATTTAGCAAAATTAGAAATTAAAAAAACTCAAACTTTACAAGATTTAGACTTATTAAGGATAAAATATCTTGGAAATAAGGGTTATGTTGCTTCTAAAATATCTCAATTACGTAATATGTCTCTAAAAGATAAAAAAAAAGTTGGTTCTGAACTTAATAAATTTAAAAATGATTTAAAGGTAGAAATTAGCAAACACAAAAAAAAATTAGAAATATTACTTTATAATGTATCATTAAAAAACAATTTTATTGATATATCATTATCTGGACGTCGTAATAGCGTTGGTTCATTACATCCAATAACTAAAATGATTGACAATATAGAACATTTTTTTTTGAAATTAGGTTTTGAAATTGTATATGGTCAAGAGATAGATGATGATTATCATAATTTTGATGCGTTAAATATTCCAAAAAATCATCCATCTAGAACTGATCATGATACTTTTTGGTTTGATTCTAAGCGTTTATTACGTACTCAAACTTCTAATATGCAAATTAGATCTATGAAAAAAATGAAATTGCCAATTAAAATTATTATTCCAGGAAAAGTATATAGAAATGATTGTGATAAAACTCATACTCCTATGTTTCATCAAATTGAAGGGTTAATTGTTGATAAAAATATAACTTTCTCTAATTTGAAATGGATAATTGAATTGTTTTTAAACTATTTTTTTTGTAATAATATTAATATTCGATTTCGACCATCTTATTTTCCTTTTACTTTTTTGTCTTCTGAAGTAGATATTTTAGGAACTGATAATAAGTGGTTAGAAGTATTAGGATGTGGAATGGTTCATCCAAATGTGTTAAAAAATGTTAATATTAATTCCGAGATATATTCTGGATGTGCTTTTGGTTTAGGAATAGAAAGAATGACTATGTTATATCATGGCATTACTGATATTCGTATTTTTTTCGAGAATAATTTAAAATTTCTTAAACAGTTTAAATAATAGTGAGTGTGTAATAATGGAATTTAGTGAAAAATGGTTACGAGAATGGATAAATCCTAATGTGAATATTAGTGTGTTGTGTGATCAAATTACAGAATTAGGAATAGAAGTGGAAAAAGTTATTAAAGTTTCAAGCGTATGTAGTAATTTAATTGTAGGTGAAATTATTGAATGTTTACAGCGTTATAGTTCTATGGAATTATTTTTAGTTAAAGTTAATATTGGAAGAAATAAGCATATCCATGTTATATCAAGAAAGATAGATTTTGTACAAGGAATGAAAGTAGTAATAGCTACTAAAATTTCTAAATTATTTGATTATACGTTTATGAGTTTAATTAAATCAAAAGGAATAAAATTTAATGGAATCATTTGCTTTTATGAAGACATTGGTATAACAAATTTAGACACTAATATAGTGAAATTACCATTAAATTCTGTAGTAGGAACAGATATATGTAAATATTTATTTTTAGATGATAATATTATTAAAATTAGTAGTACTCCTAATCGTTCAGATGCTTTAAGTATATTAGGTATTGCACGAAACGTTGCAGCACAGAATGATTTACCTTTACCTTCTTTAAAAAAATATCCAGTTTTAGAAAATAGTTGTTCAAATAGGTTAGAAATATCAATTGATATTCCAAATATATGTTTTCGTTTTCTTGGACGCATTATAAGTAATGTTAATACGAAAAATAATACTCCTTTTTGGATGTTAGAAAAACTTAAGCGATCGTCTATAGAACCGTCTAATATTATTAAAAATATTATAAATTATGTATTGATAGAATTAGGTCAACCATTATATATTATGAATTTAAATAGTATTTTAAAAAGAGTTGTTGTGAGAACATCCTATAAAAATGAAAACTTTATTAATAAAGACAATAGAAAAGTTGTTATTGATGATAATATCATAGTAATTTCAGATGAAGAAAAAATATTAGTTTTAGGCGGTCATATTAATTCATATGCTTCAGATATAAACTTAAATGTAAAGAATTTATTTTTAGGGTGTGGATCTTATAATAATTTTAATGTTTTAAAGCAGTCTTTAAAATATGGATGTAAGAACATTTTTACAGAACGTTATGAAAGAGGTATTGATTTTAATATACAATATAATGCTATAGAATATGCTACTTATTTAATTTTAAAATTGTGTGGAGGTGAAGCTAGTAGTATTACAACAGAAATTAAGAATAATAAAATATTCAATAAAAAAACTATTAAATTATTTCGAAAAAAATTATATAAAATTGTTGGATATGTTATTAATGATGAGATAGTTATTCATAATTTAACGAAATTAGGTTTTAAAATAACTGTATATAATAAACATTGGTTAATCGTACCACCTAGTTGGAGATTTGATATTGATATAGAAGAAGATGTTATTAGTGAATTATTACGTATTTTAGGATATAAAAATGTTTCTTCTATTCCTATATCAACATGTTCTAATATTGTACATAATAATGAAATATATATTACATTAAATAGAATTAAGTTATTTTTAGTTGATCAAGGATATCATGAAGTTATTACATATGGATTTGTTGATCCTAATTTTCAAAAATTGTTTTTTCCTGATATAGCTCCTTTATATTTGTCTAATCCTATTTCCAAAGAAATGTCGTCTATGAGAGTTTCTTTGTGGACTGGTTTATTATCTAGTGTTATTTATAATCAAAATAGACAGGAGAATAGGTTACGTTTTTTTGAAAGTGGATTATGTTTTTTACAAGATTCTCAAGAAAACTTGGGAATTAAACAAAGTTTATATTTATCTGGTGTACTAAGTGGATATAAAAATAAACCTCATTGGGATAGTTTAGATAAACAAGTAGATTTTTATGATTTAAAAGGTGATGTAGAATCTATTATGGATTTATTAGGAAAATTACATTTAGTTACTTTTAAAAGATTTAGTATTTCAGGATTACATCCTAACCAAAGTGTTGCTATCTATTTTAAAAATAAAAAAATTGGTATTATGGGAACTATTAGCCCAGATTTAGAAAAAAAGTTAAATTTAAAAGGTAAAACAGTTATTTTTGAATTAATATGGGATGATATCGCTTCATTTCATTATATGAAAATAAAAAAAATTTCTGAATATCCACGAAGTATTAGGGATATTTCTATAATTG
The DNA here is from genome assembly GCA_039830045.1 of Buchnera aphidicola (Floraphis choui). Taxonomy (NCBI): domain Bacteria; kingdom Pseudomonadati; phylum Pseudomonadota; class Gammaproteobacteria; order Enterobacterales; family Erwiniaceae; genus Buchnera; species Buchnera aphidicola. Next base: position 132,701 of record CP140044.1, read on the forward strand.
TAGATGAAACAATTCCAGTAGAAGATATTATTAAAACATGTCAGAAGTGTTCTTCTGGACGAATAGTTGAAGTAAATTTATTTGATATTTTCCGTGGAGATAAAATAGGCATAGGAAAAAAGAGTTTAGCTTTGCGTTTTACGTTTGAAAGTAAAAAACATACTTTTACTGAAAAAGATATTTCAAGAATTTTAAAAACATGTATTACAGCTTTAGAATTAAAATTTAAAGCAATGTTAAGAAAAGATTTATAGATTGATTGAGTAAGAAAATAAGTTTTAGTAAATTATAGAAACGTTGATAGATTTTATATAAATTTTATTTTTAATATTTTTAAATAAAATTTTTTAATTTTTTAAACGACGATAGAAATATTAAAATACGTTTTATATTATTAAATAACTTTTTAATTAAATTTAGATAATATAGATATTAAATTTCTAATTATTTGAATGTATTTTTAGTAATTTTAAAACATTTAAAACATAGTTAAAATGATGTTTCATTTTTGTTAAACAATAAATATGAGGAAATATTTTTATGAATGTTTTAATTTCTGAAGCTTTTTCTGCTAACAGTAATATTCAACAAAATAGTCTATATTCATTATTATATATGTCGCTATTTTTTTTATCAATTTTTTATTTTTTAATTTTTCGTCCTCAAAAAAATAAAGTCAAAAAACATAGAGCTCTCATTAATTCTCTTTCCAAAGGAGATGAAATATTGACTGCTAGCGGTTTTATAGGAAAAGTTAAAAGAATTACTACAATAGGATATATTTTATTAGAATTAAATAATAATGTTGAAGTATTAATAAAAGATGATTATATTTTATCAGTATTACCAAAAGGTACCTTAAAAATTATTTAGTTTTAAAATAATGTGAAAGAAAATTATATTGTTTTAGGATTAATTTACTCATATTTAAATTTGTATTAAAATATTTTGTTTATACGAATAGATTTTTCGAAAAAACATAATTAGGTTTTTCGAAAATGTATATTAGAATTGTTTAACGTTTTAAAAAAGTAATATATTCATTATTTTAATTCGAAAATAAAGAATAAAAGTGCATTATATTTTAATTAAATGAACGAGAAATCAGAGATTTTTTATGAATTATATACGATACTATTAAACATAAAAAGTTATATCTCTTTCTTCTTACAAAAATTATCCTAAGTTTTTAAATATTTTAGCATAAAATTCAACACGTTTAGGTTCAAATTTATTAGGTAGAGCTTACTTTTTATTGAAAATAAATGTTGATTATATATCTAAGTAATACTAATTCAATATAAAGCGACATTTTTTAGATTATATTATTAAAAATGATTACATAAATATAGATATAAAAAATTAAAAATGACAGTATAAAAACTAGCTCAAAAGAATCATACATGTCAATTAAGTATTTTAGAATTTATTGATATAAGCAATTCAATCTTAATTACATTACCGTGGAATTACTTAGTTTAAATAATAGCATTTAAATAAAGGAAATTCTTAGTATTAATATAATGATAGAATTTCATTTAGTATAATACAGGTATTACTTCAATACGAAAATAGTGATGTTTTTAATTATTATAAATTATATTAGGTTAGATGATGTTAATTTAATATTACTTTATAATAACACATTTATTATAGAAAATGTATTTTAGACTCTAATTATATAATAAATTATTTAAATAAAGTTAAGGTTGATATAAAATCAAATAATTTGGTCGGCAATATTGCATCGAATGTTACTAAAAATAATATAGAAAATATATAGTTATATTTTTGTAGAATATATTAATAGTAACGTTTATATTAATAAAAATATATTTTTAAGAAGAAAAAGTATTCTTGATATAGCTAAAATTGATTTAGTATCGGATTATTCATTTAAGATTTTTGAGATACGTGATATTTCTGAAGTAAAAGTTGTCTATTCTACCTAAATTAGAATCGTTTTCTTCTCTTATTATAGTAATATAAAAAATACTATTTGTTAGTATTCTTTATCGATTTAAATGTATTGATTAATGAGCGTATGCGAGAATAAACAATGATAATTTATGTATTCCGTGAAGTAATATGAAAAGGTTGTTTATAATTTAGTTTTAGTATGTTTAATGTAAATATTATTATGTTAATGATATCTTTAATTTTGTATTGGTTCTGATATTATAAAAATTTTATTATAACTATATAGTAGGAATTTTACTTCGTTATTTAGTTCTTTATTTATTACTAGAATTATAATTCAAGTTTTTATTCTAAAAATAAAATTAATGATTTGTCTATATAAGAATTAATGTATTTCTCATTTTTATAAGATAAATATATTGAAACGAAATAAATTAGTATATAACTTTTTATGTTGGAAAATTGTTTATATATCAATGATTTATTTATTATTTTTAATAGATAATGTTACAATTTTGATTTAATTAGAGTATTGATTTTATAGGAAGCTTTTATAAAAATTTATTGTAATTTATTAATATAAATAAATAAAATATTAAATATTTTAAAAATATTGGACTACGAAATATTTAAGTAAATTATTTTAGAGAAATGAATGATATTATTATATGTTATTTATATTTATCTATTTCCTATGATTTAATTCTCTCATAGGTTTTTTGTATTCCATAAATATCTACGATTTAATTTTGAAATTGTTTCTATCAAATATGTTAGTCTAGTATAAGATTATGATTTATTAAGATTCTTATATTTTTTTGATTTTATTTTTTATTTACTTTTTATATAGTTTTAAGATTTTTGTGAAGTTTGTTTATTGAAATTATATTATTTTTATTTCATGATGTTTATTAATTTTAAGCTTCATATCTGTATTTAAAATAGAAATTAGCCCTATTATTATAATATTTTTATTATCTAGTTTTATAATATTTAATAAATAATAGTATTGCAATTTCAGATCGAATTTGTAAAAGTTCTAATAGATTTAAAGGTTTATTATTTTGTGATATTTTAAACTTATCTTTTAACTTAAGTGTATTAAAAAATTAATAACTTTGGCTACTACATTTTCAGTAGCAGCGATGTTCTACTATTTTAGAAATGGATATTATTGAAAATTTTTCGTTTTACAATGATTGATTGGTATATTTATGAGAATATTATTTTATATTCATGTTTTTTCGTCATTATCGTTTCAGATTTATAAAATTACAAATAAAAATGTAAAATATAAATTTTAATAAAAATATGAAAAGTCTGCGATTATAAAAAATAAATTTTGTATTTTTTTTAATATAATTAACCTATTAGTTTTGATAGAAGTATTTATATCTTGTATTTTAACATTTTCAAAAAAATTGCATACTGGTTGATATAGATTATATAACTCTAATAATATAGATGGATAATCTTTATTTTCATGGAATAGTTGTATTTTTTTTTGTGTGTGTTCTAACAAAGAAATTATTATTTTTTCTTCTAATTTTTTTATGAGTTTTTTATTTATTTCTTCATGTAACGCTTCTGAAGATAGTTTTAGTATATTAGAAATTCTTTTATGAATTAAGATTAGCGATTTTAAAGTATTTGAATTATATATTTTAGAAATAGCTTTTATTCTAAGATCTAGGTCTATTAAATATGGAACTTCGCATATTAGTACAGATTTTATGATTATGGGAACATATTTTTGTTTTATATATATAAAATACATTTTTTCTAAAACAAATTTTTTTAAATTTTCTAATATAGCGTTTTTGTTTTGAATATTATTATCATATATATTTAATGATTTTTTAAATAATTTAAATAAATTAATAGATATTTTTTTTGTTAAAATGATTCTTATAATTCCAATAACTAGTCTTCTCAAAGAAAATGGATCTTTATCTCCAGAAGTAGAATTTTTTCCAATGAAAAACAATCCAACTAAAGTATCGATTTTATCTGCTAATGCTAAAGAATAAGAAATAGGATGTGATGGAATTATATCTTGAGAAAATTTAGGAAGATAATGTTCTTGTATAGCAATTGCTATATCTTTGTGTATACCATTATTTAATGCATAATACATTCCTATTATTCCTTGCATTTTAGGAAATTCAAAGACTATATCGGTAATTAAATCACATTTACATAAGTTTGCTGCTTGAATGCAATCTTTGAGATTAGCTTTAGTAAATTTTGTTATCCAAGAAATTAAATATTTTATTCTATTTGTTTTATCATAAAGAGATCCTAAAGAGTGTTGAAAAATGACGTTTTTTAATAATGGTTGATACTTTTTAAATGGTATTTTTTGGTCTTTTTTAAAAAAAAATTCTGCATCAGAAAATCGAGAATTTAATACTTTAATGTTTCCAAGAATAATGTTTTTAGGATATTTTGATTCAACATTTGATATAATAATAAAGTTATTTGTTAATTTGTTATTGTGATCATATATAGTAAAGTATTTTTGTTGATTTTCCATAATGTGTATTAAAATTTCGTTTGGGAGATCAAGAAATTTTTTATTAAATTTAGCTAGAAGAACAATAGGCCATTCTACTAGTGAAGTTATTTCATCTAATAATTGATCTCTTATTTTTAAATGTCCTCCAAAAGAATTAGCAATTTTTTTAGATTCTATTTTAATTTTATTTTTTCTTATATTATAATCAGCAATAATTTTTCCAAATTTCAATAATATTTCTGGATATTCGTTTGCATGAGAAATATTAATTACATTATTTTTCATAAAACGATGTCCATAAAGTAATCTATTAGTTTGTATTCCTAAGATTTCTGCTTTTATAATTTTATTATCTAATAGCATGACTACGTTTCGAATTGGTCGAGAAAATTGTATATTGCTTATATTCCATTTCATGAAGTTAGGAACAGAACTATTTTTAATAGAAAAAATAGATATTTCTATAAGTTTTTCTTCGATTGTTCGATTATTAGTATAGTGTTCATAATATAACCATTCTTTTTTTTTATTTTTTATTCGAGATGTTTTATCTATTGTAATTCCTAATTTTTTTATCCAATGTTGTGTTGATGGAGTAGGATTTCCTAAAGCATCAAAAGCGTTTGAGATAGAAGGTCCTTTATATTTTTTTTTAAGTGTTATTATATTTGTATTTAACTCTTCTATTTTTATAGCTATTCGCCTTGGTGTAGCAAACCACAATATTTTTTTATATTGTATATGATTTTTAGTTAGTAAAAGAATTACATTGTTTCTAAAAGATTTAGCTATGTTTTGTAATGATTTCTGAGGTAATTCTTCAGTTCCAATTTCTATTAAAAACGTTTTATTCATATTTAGTAAGATCCTTATTTATTTTTTTGTAAGAGATTTTAATTTTTTTCTTTATTATAGTGTTGTTTAGCAATTTTCTTTATAATACTTCTAATATTTAAAATATTTTGTTGTCGTTCAGTAGTAGATAAAGCTCTTTTTGCGTCTAATAAGTTAAAATAATGTATTCCATATAACATATGTTCGTATGCTGGTAATAATAAAGGAGAAGGTAGATTCATTATTGTTTTTGCTTCTTGAATATGTATTTTAAACAAATTAGAACAAATATTGATATTAGAATATTCAAAATTGTATATAGAATGTTCTAGTTCATTTTGAAAAAATAACTCACCATAGGTGATATTTATTTCGTTTGTATTCCATACAATATCGTATATATTTTTTTTATTTTGTATATGAAGTGCTATTCGTTCTAATCCGTATGTTATTTCAGTAGGAATTGGATCACAATTAATTCCCCCCATTTGTTGAAAATAAGTAAATTGTGTAATCTCCATACCATTAATCCATACTTCCCATCCTTGTCCACATGCTCCTAACGTTGGGTTTTCCCAATTGTCTTCTATAAATCGTATATCGTTATTTTTTAGGTCTATGTTTAAAATTTGTAATGATTGTAAATATAGATTTTGAATATTATCTGGTGTAGGTTTGATTAGAACTTGAAATTGATAATAGTGTTGTAATCGATTGGGATTATTACCGTATCTTCCATCAGATGGTCTCCTTGATGCTTGAACGTATGCAATAGAAGTAGGTTTAGAACCAATCGCTCCGAAGAACGTTTTATGGTGGAATGTTCCGGCGCCTATAGGTATATCTAATGGTTGAATAATAGTGCAACTTTGGTTTTGCCAATAATTTTTTAATATAAAAATAATTTGATGAAATGTTATAAGATTATTCATTTTATTTTCCAGTTTTGTTATACGAAAATACATGATATTATAAAATGTTTTTATAAATTTTTATAAAATGTTTATATTAATAGTTGATAAATTTTAAAATTTTGTGGTAATTTGTAGTAGTATTCTCATTTAAAATGTAAATTATTATTAATATATATTTTAACTTTATTTAAAAATTTTTATTTCGTAATTTTTATAAAACAATTTAATTTTAATAAATACTTTTTAAAAGTCTTACTTTATTTTAAAATAATATTATTTAGGAATAATAATGAGATATATAGGAGCTCATGTTAGTACATTAGGAGGTTTGGATCAAGCAGTTATTAGAGCAAGGAACTTAGGAGCTACTGCTTTTGCATTATTTATAGATAATCCTTTAAAGTGGAGCGTAATAACATTAAAAGATAAAAATGTTGAAAGTTTTAAAGTAGCATGTAAAAATTTTAATTATTCGTCTAATCAAATTTTACCTCATAGTGGTTATTTAATTAATTTAGGTCATCCTTATGACGATAATTTGTATCAATCTAGATTAGCTTTTGTCAATGAAATATTGAGATGTCAAATATTAGGGTTAAAATTTTTAAACTTTCATCCTGGAAGTCATTTATGCAAAATTAGTGAAAAAAAATGTTTAGAAAGAATTTCTGATTCAATTAATATAGCATTAGAAAAAACCATTAAAGTTAAATTAGTAATAGAAAATACAGCTGGTCAAGGAACAAATGTAGGATATTCTTTTGAACATTTAATATTTATTATTAACAAAATAGAAGATAAAAATCGTATTGGAATATGTTTAGACACATGTCATTTATTTTCTTCTGGATATGATTTACGAACAATATTATCATGTGAGCAAGTTTTTAAACATTTTGATAATACAATAGGATTAAATTATTTATGTGGTATGCATTTTAACGATTCTAAATCAAAATTTAATAGTCGTATTGATCGACATCATAATTTAGGAAAAGGAAATATCGGGAGATTAGCGTTTGATTGGATCATAAAAAATATTAATTGTGAAAATATTCCAATTATATTGGAAACTAAAGATAAAACATTATGGAAAGAAGAAATTCATTGGTTAAATTCATTGTAAAATATACATTTTAATAATGTTTATATAATGTATTTTTATAAAAATACATTATAGATAATAATTTATTATTTTATATTTATAGCAAGTGGTGTATTTATGTATTTAATTTGATAAAGTGGAAAATAAATGATAACTATTAATGTAGATAAACGTAAAAAAGAGGGTAAAAGTGCCAGTCGTCGATTACGTTTAAAAAATAAATTTCCAGCTGTAATATATTGTAATTCAGAGCCTAACATTTGTATAGAATTAGATCATAATATTATTTGTAATATAGTTCTTAATTCTGATATTTATAAAGAAAAAATTCTATTATTAATCGATAATGTCAAATATAAAGTTAAAATACAATCAATACAACGACATGCTTTTAAAGCTAAAATTATACATATGGATTTTTTAAAAATATAATAATTTTAAATATCGGCACGTGCAAGTACGATAGATTAAAATACCAATTTTAAAAATTAGCAATTTAAAAGTTAAAATATGTCGTGCCGATACAAATTAATTTTAACAATTTATAAAGATTTAAAGTTATTATAATTAATAATTTGATAAGTATAGATTTTCATAAATAATTTTTTGTGTATTTTATAACAATTTCATTTTTAATAATTTTAAAAAATAGTTTTTGGATAAAAATATAACGTGAGTATAATAGTAGTTCCTAATGTTAAATTCAATATAGATAAAAATATTAGTACTTTTTTATTAAAAAAAATTTTTTGTTTAGTAAAATTATTTTTTTGTATTTTTAGAATTTTCCAAATTAGCCATAAACCTAGCCAAATTAATATAATTGAGGAAAAAACCAGAAATTTAAAACTTGAATTTTCTTTTATTTTTGTGACGTTAATTGCTATTCCAGTTACAATTCCTGGAAAAAAATATATAGGAGGCCATAATATACATCCAAATATGGAAGAAGCAAAGAACTTTTTTAGAGATAAGTTTAACATCCCGCATACCATAGGAATTAAAGGTCTAGTAGGCCCGATAAACTTTCCTATTAATATTGTAGCAGCAGTATAATTATTTAAAGTATTTGTTATTTTTTCTACAATTGTTTTGTTTTTTTTTAATAAATAAAGATTGTTTAAATATGTTTTAAATTTCCAACCAAGATAATATGAAATTGAATCTCCACATATGCAACCAATAAACCCTGCTATCCAAGAAGGATAAAAATTTAATGTTCCATTTCCTATTAGTGTTCCTAAAGCAGCCATAAGTATGATTCCAGGAAGGAATAAACCTACTAACGCTAGAGATTCTAGAAATGCTACTATTATAATTATAGGAAATGAATAAAAAATAGATTGTTTTACTAAGTATAAAAACCAGTCTTCCATATTTTCTCATTTTTATTTATAAAAGGTTGAATGATAACGAAATCTATTAAGAGCATGAATGATAGTCTTGAAATTTTTAGAAAAGTATTTTATAAGTATTTCATAGTAAAATAATTATAATACTTTTGTTGACTGTGGATGATGTATATTTTAAATTTGTTATTTATATAAATAAATATAACGTTTTATATAGTAATTTTAATGTGTTAATAGTTTTGTGGTATCGTGAATAACTAATTATATGTATAGTATATAAAAACGTTTTTAATCTCAAGCAAATATTATAATAAATGTTTACACTTATATTAAAATATTGTAGTTAAAATTATTTATAGAAATTAACAAAATTTATATAAATAGATATATAGTATTTTTAATGTTATTGATTTTTATACAAGTATAAAATTGTTTAAATTAAAGAATAAATGTATGAACTTATTTTAAATATGTGTTAGTAATTTTAAAAATTTTAACTTCAAAATTTTGTTAAATATAGGTGTATTATTATTTTGTCACTTATAATGTATCGTATTTTAAATTGTAGGTAATATGATTAAATATAATAAGCACATTATCAAAAGAAGGTTGGGTCAAAATTTTTTGATTGATAATGACGTAATTGACAATATTATTAAAAGTATTAATCCTAAAAAAACAGACGTAATTATAGAGATTGGGTCAGGATTAGGTGCATTAACATATCATATTTACAAGTTTTTGTATAAATTATTCATAATAGAATATGATCAAGATTTGGCAACTAGATTGTATTTATCTTTTAAAGATATCGATAATATAGTAATTTTTGTTGAAGATGTTTTAAAATTTAACTTTTTTTGTATAGAAAAAAATTTTTGTAATTCTATACGAGTGTTTGGAAATTTACCGTATAATATTTCAGTACCACTATTATTATATCTTTTCAAATATAATAATATTTTCGATATGCATTTTATGTTTCAGAGAGAAGTAGCGAATCGATTGTTAGCTTTACCAGGTACTAAAAGTTATGGTAGGTTAAGTGTTATCGCGCAATATTTTTGTAAAATTACGCATTTATTTGATGTTAGTCCTGAATGTTTTCGACCTATTCCAAAAGTTTGTTCTACTTTTATACGATTAGTTCCTTATAAAAGTAAAGAGTATTATGTTAGAGATATAAATAATTTAGCTAAAATTACTAAATTAGCTTTTGGAAAAAGAAGAAAAATAATAAAAAATAGCTTGTCTGAATTATTTAGTGAAAATATTTTAAAGAAACTTAAAATTGATCCCATGTTACGTGCTGAAAATTTATCAGTAATACAATATTTTAAATTGTCAAATTATATAGATTAATATAATTGTTATTGCAATAGTTAAAAGAATAATTTTAAAAAATATTTATGGGTACAATATATGAGTACGTATTTTGTTGGTGATGTTCATGGTTGTTATAATGAATTAATGAAATTATTAGAGCAAGTTGTTTTTGATGAAAAATTAGATCATTTGTGGTTAACTGGAGACTTAGTAAATAGGGGATCTAATTCTATTGAAGTTATGCGTTTTGTTTCTTCTCTTGGTTCTCATGCGCATGTAGTTTTGGGTAATCATGATTTAAATTTAATAGCTATTTATTTCAATATAAAAAACAAGCAATCTAAGAACGACATTATTTTAGATATGTTAAAATCTAAATACATTGATGATTTAGTTGATTGGTTACGTAGGCAACCTTTATTGCAAATAGATGAGAAAAGAAAAATTATCATGGTTCATGCTGGAATTCATCCCTTTTGGAATATGTATACAGCTAAAGTGTATTCTAAACAATTAGAATCTATTTTGTGTGATAATAGTTGTGATTCATTATTTAAAAGTATATTTAATAATAATATAGTGAAATATGTCAATTATTCATTTCAAGATTTAGATTGTTTAAGTTTTAGTTTAAATGTATTTACAAGAATGCGGTATTGTTATTGCGATGGTATGTTAGATTTGAAATGTAAACAATCTCCTTCTTTAGATACACTTCCCTTGTTACCATGGTTTTTGATAAAAAATACAAATTTTCAAGATTATTATGTTTTTTTTGGTCACTGGGCTTCTTTGAAAAAAAATCTTACTCCATCTAATATTATTTCGTTAGATACTGGGTGTTGTTGGGGAGGAGCATTAAGTATGTTGCGATTTGAAGATAAGAAATGGTTTCAACAAAAGTCTGAAACATATACTTAATAAGAAAGTAATAAATTTTTTATTTTGATGTTACGTTCTAAAATTTGGAATTGAAAATTGTAGTCATTTTTTTTATTTGATTTATGATTTTCTATAAATACTGTATTCCAATGTATATTTTTATATGTTGGGAAATAAGTATCTCCTTTGATATTTATTTCTATTTTTGTTAGATATAATTTTTTAGTAAAAGGCAACATTTGAGAGTATAATTGTCCTCCACCAATAATCATTATTTCATTTTTGTTAGTTGCTAATTTAATAGCTTTTTCAATAGAATTTGTAAAATATGTATTTTTATGATTTTTTATTTTTTTGTGAGTTAGTACTATGTTTTGTCTCATTGGTAATTCATATTTAATTGAATCCCAAGTTGATTTACCCATAATAATACTTTTATTTATTGTATTTTTTTTAAACCATATTAGATCTAATGGTAAATGCCAAGGTATAGAATTGTTCATTCCAATTACTAAGTTTTCTGACATTGCTGCAATGATACTAATGTTCATATTTAATTTTTTAAAATTATAATAAGTTCAGTTTTATTAGTTTTAATATCAGATATTTTAATAAATGTTATTTTTTGAAAATTGTTTTATGCCTATCTTGTAAAGATATAACATTTTTAACAGGACATTCTTTAATAGACATAATTGTAGCAAAAGCCCCATTTAAAGTAGTGTCATAATGTACTTGATATTGTAAAGCACTTTGACAAATTGTTTTTGAGTCAATAATAGCTTGATTACAATCAGTAGTGTTAATTATATATGTATATTCACCATTTTTAATTCGATCTTGTATATGCGGCCTTCTTTCGTAGACTTTGTTTACTATTCTAACATTTATTCCATTTTTTTTCAATATTTTTGCAGTTCCTAATGTTGCATCTAATTTAAAACCGATCATATTAAGTAAATTAGCTAAGTTTAAAATTCTTTTTTTATCACTATTTTTGACAGATAGTAGAACTCGTCCTAATTTTTTTATGTTTATTTGCGCACTTAACATTGCTTTTGAAAAAGCTTCTGGAAAATTTTTTCCTATTCCCATTACTTCTCCAGTAGATTTCATCTCTGGACCAAGTATTGGAATAGATCCTTGAAACTTATTAAAAGGTAGCACTACTTCTTTTACTGAATAATAAGAAGGAATAATTTCTTTTGTATAACCTTGTTTTAATAAGGTAATTCCAATCATTACTCTTGCAGCAATTTTTGCTAGTTCTATTCCAGTAGATTTTGAAACAAAAGGAACCGTTCTTGCTGCTCTAGGATTAACTTCTAACACATATATTTTTTTGTCTTTTATTGCAAATTGTACGTTCATTAATCCTTTTACTGATAGTGAAAATGCAAGTTTTTTAACTTGATTTCTAATAGTATTTTGAATATTTTTATCTAAAGTATGTGCAGGCAAAGAACACGCTGAATCACCAGAATGTATTCCAGCTTGTTCAATATGTTCCATAATTCCTCCGATTAAAATATTTTTCCCATCACAAATAGCATCTACGTCTACTTCAATTGCATTGTCTAAATAATGATCTAGTAAAATAGGACTTTTGTTTTTAGATGTTACAGAAGTTTTGAAATAATTTATTAATCCAGATTCATCGTAAATTATTTCCATTGCTCGTCCACCTAAAACATATGACGGTCTAATCATAATAGGATATTTAACAATTTTAGATTGTGATATAGCATCTTTTAAATTTGTTACAGTAGAATTAGCGGGCTGTATTAATTTTAAATTAGACACGATTTTTTGGAATTTTTTTCGGTTTTCTGCCTTATCTATGGAAGTAGGATTTGTTCCTATAATAGGAACTCCTTCTTTTTCAAGTTCTTTTGCTAGTTTTAATGGTGTTTGACCTCCATATTGTATAATAACCCCGTTAGGTTTTTCTATTCGTACAATTTCTAAAATAACTTCTAATGTAATTGGTTCAAAGTATAATCTATCAGAAATATCATAATCGGTTGACACTGTTTCTGGATTGCAATTAATCATAATAGTTTCAAATCCACTTTTTCTTAAAGCTAATGATGCATGAACACAGCAGTAATCGAATTCAATTCCTTGTCCTATTCTATTAGGTCCTCCTCCAAGGATAATAATTTTTTTATTATGATGAATTGGTTTTGATTCACATTCATCTTCCCATGTGGAATACATATATGCTGTTTCACTTTTAAATTCAGCAGCGCAAGTGTCTATTCTTTTATATACTGGATATAAATTTAAATTATGTCTGATATTTCTAATTTGTTTTTCAGATTTATTAGTTAATATAGATATTCTTAAGTCAGAAAATCCTTTTCTTTTTAATAGTTGAAATGAAGAATAACTAATATTCTCTATATCTATGTTTTGTATATATTTTTCTATTTCTATTAGTTCTTTGATTTGTGTTAAAAACCATTTATCGATTAAAGTTAGGTTGAATACATCATTTATGGATATTCCTAAACGAAATGCATCTCCAATATACCACAGTCTATCAGATCCAGCTTCTCTTAGTTCATAATGAATTGTTTTTATTGTTTCTGATGTATTTTCCTTAATTTTTTGATCGAACCCGCTTGCTCCAATTTCTAGTCCTACTATAGCTTTTTGTATAGATTCTTGAAAAGTTCTACCAATAGCCATAACTTCTCCTACAGATTTCATTTGTGTTGTTAATCTGTTATTGCATCCTGAAAATTTTTCGAAATTAAATCTAGGTATTTTAGTTACTATATAATCTATAGTTGGTTCAAAAGATGCTGTAGTATTAGATCCTATTAGGTCGTTTTTAAGTTCATCTAAAGTAAACCCTATAGCTAATTTTGCTGCAATTTTTGCAATAGGAAAACCTGTAGCTTTAGAAGCTAATGCAGATGATCTAGATACGCGAGGATTCATTTCAATAACAATCATTTTTCCATTTTTAGGGTTTATGGCAAATTGAACATTAGCTCCACCTGTTTCTACACCAATTTCTCTTAAAATTGATATTGATGCATTTCTCATTATTTGATATTCTTTATCTGTTAGAGTTTGAGCAGGAGAAACAGTAATGGAATCTCCAGTATGTATTCCCATAGGATCTACATTTTCTATTGAGCAAACGATAATACAATTGTCTTTTTTATCTCTTACTACTTCCATTTCATATTCTTTCCAACCTATTAAGGATTCGTCAACTAATAATTGTTTTGATGGAGACATTTCTAATCCTCTTTCACAAATGTCTTTGAATTCTTCGTAATTATATGCTATTCCTCCTCCACTACCTCCCATAGTAAAAGAAGGACGAATTATAGCTGGAAATCCTATATTTTGAATAGTTTTTGATGCTGTTTTTATATCATTAATAATCTCTGATTTTGCAGTATTTAATCCTATTTTTTTCATAGATTTTTCAAATAACTTTCTATTTTCTGCTTTTTCGATAGAATTAATAGTAGCTCCTATTATTTCTACTTTAAATTTTTTTAATATTCCATGTTTATTAAGATCTAAAACACAATTTAGAGCAGTTTGTCCTCCCATAGTGGGTAAAATTGCATCTGGTTTTTCTTTTTGAATAATTTTTTTTATGACTTTCCAATGGATAGGTTCAATATAAGTAGCATCAGCCATATTAGGGTCAGTCATAATAGTAGCTGGATTTGAATTAATTAAAATAATTTTATACCCTTCTTCTTTTAAGGACTTGCATGCTTGGGCTCCGGAATAATCAAATTCGCATGCTTGTCCAATAACAATTGGACCAGAACCGAGTATTAAAATAGATTTTATGTCAGTACGTTTTGGCATTTTTTCTCTTTATAAGTAAAATGATAGTTACAGTTTTTTACAAGATTAACAAATTTGTCGAATAGCATCATAGTGTCATGAGGTCCAGGACTAGCTTCAGGATGTCCTTGAAAGCTAAATGCATTTTTGTTAATTATACGCAAACCTTGTATACTGCCATCAAAAAGCGAGGTATGTGTTACTAGTATGTTTTTTGGAAGATTAGTAGGATTTACTGTAAAATTATGGTTTTGTGAAGTTATCATAACAGTATTAGAATTTACTTCTTGTACAGGATGATTACTTCCATGATGTCCAAATTTCATTTTTATTATTTGTGCTCCATTAGCTAAAGCTAATAATTGATGTCCTAAACAAATTCCAAAAATTGGAATATTAATTTTTAAAAACTCTTTAATAGAAGCAATAGCATATTTGCATGGTCTTGGATCGCCTGGCCCATTTGATAAAAAAATCCCGTTTGGGAACAACTTTAAAGCTTCTTTTGTAGGAGTTTCTGCAGGTACAATGGTTAAACGACATTCTTTATCTACTAACATTCTTAGTATGTTTTGTTTAACTCCAAAATCATATACTATAACATGCAACTTTAATTTTTTTTTAATTGAGAAAACTTTTGTACTGTTATTAATGTGAGTACTTCCTTTATTCCATATATATGGAGATTTTGTGCTAACTATTTTTACTAAATCTATATTTTTTAAATTATTTATAGCGCGAATTTTTTTTAATATTTCAGAAATTTTAAATGTTTTTTGGGTAGTAATACACCCATATTGAGACCCGGAATTTCTAAGAATTCTTGTTAGTTTTCTTGTATCAATATCAGAAATTGCTATAATTTTATTTTTTATTAAATAAGTTGATAAATTTATTTCACTTCTATAATTGCTAGAGATAATTGAAAGATCGCGAATAATTAGTCCTTTTGCATGAATAATATTAGATTCACAATCATTTTTATTAATTCCAACATTTCCAATATGTGGATGAGTAAAAGTAATGATTTGGTTTAAATAGGAAGGATCGGTTAAAATTTCTTGATATCCAGTCATGGATGTATTGAATACAACTTCACCTAGAGTTTCTCCTGATATTCCTATGGATTTTCCATAAAAAATAATTCCATTACTCAATATTAAAACTGCTTGTGATAGTAAGGTAGTTGCTATATTCAAAACATTCTCCAAGAAGAGCACATAATTATAGTTCGTTTTTTATCAAATATTTATCATATTAGTTTTGATATAACATATATTATATATTTAATACATCTAACATATTAAATAATCCTGCTTTTTTTTGTAACATTAACCATATTGCTGCTTTGATTGCTCCTTTAGAAAAGATAGATCTATTAGTTGCTTTGTGTGTGATTTCAATTCGTTCACCTGGACTTGCAAAAATTGCTGTATGATCTCCAATGATATCACCTGCACGTATGCTTGAAAACCCAATTTCATTTTCTCTTCGTTTTCTTGTTAAACCATTTCTTGTATATATAGCTTGTTTTTGAAAATTCCAGTTCATTTCATTTGAAATTACTTTTCCCATTTCTATTGCTGTTCCAGAAGGAGCATCTTTTTTTTCACGGTGATGTGCTTCAATAATTTCAATATCAGAATCTTTTCCTATAGTAGTTGATGTCTTTTTTAACAAACTTAACATTAGATTAATTCCTATACTATAATTTGGTGAAAAGACAATGCTAATTTTTTGTGATAAAATTTTAATTGTTTTTATATCTGTATTAGATAATCCTGTTGTTCCTATCACAATTTTTTTATTGTTTAAAGCGCAAATTTTTAAGTGTTTTATTGTACTTGTTGGATTAGTAAAATCTATAAGAATATCAAATTTATTAATTTCTTTTTTTAAAGAGTCAGAAACACAAACTCCTGCGTTTTTTATTCCTATAATTTTCCCTATGTCTTGTCCAATTGAAGAATCTTCTTTTTTTACTATGACAGAACTAAGAAATATATTTTTGTAATTATTTTTAAGTATTTCTTTAATTAAACTTGTCCCCATCTTTCCTCGAGCACCTGAGATAGCAATTCTAAATAGCTTACTGTGCATTTGAAGTTCCTATAATAATGAATATTATTTTTTTTCTATATTTTTTAACTCTTTAGGGATATGAAATGTGATATTCTCTTTTATTCCATCCATTTCTTTTATAGTAGATTTTTTTATTTTTTTTAATTTATTTATTATTTGTTCTATAACAATATTTGGAGTAGAAGCTCCAGATGCTATTCCAATAGATTGTTTGTTGTTAATCCAGTCACTTACATTTATTTCATTTTTAGAATCTATTAGCATAGATTTTTTTCCTGTTCTTTGTGCTAATTTCATAAGCTGATTAGAATTAGAAGAATATTTTGAACCTATAATAATTATAATATCAGATATTTTTGATAGTTCTTTTACTGCTTTTTGACGATTAATAGTGGCGTAACAGACATCTGGTTTTTTAGGACTAATTATATTAGGATATTTTTTATGTAGTTCTTTAATAATAGGATTAATTCTTTCTAAAGATAATGTAGTTTGAGTCATGAACATTAGTTTTTTAGGATTATTAATTTTTAAGTTTAAAACGTCTTTAATAGATTCTATAAGATGAATTTTTCCATTTGTATTATTATATTGTCCTAACGTTCCTTTTATTTCTGGATGCTTAGCAGTTCCTATAAGTATGGCTTCAAATCCTAAATTACTAGCATGTGATACTTCTTTGTGTACTTTTTTTACGAGTGGGCAAGTTGCATCAATTATTTTTAATTTTCTTTTTATAGCTTGATTTCTTAGATGTTTAGATACCCCATGTGCGGAAAATATTAGTATTGATC
Organism: Buchnera aphidicola (Floraphis choui); assembly: GCA_039830045.1. NCBI lineage: Bacteria > Pseudomonadati > Pseudomonadota > Gammaproteobacteria > Enterobacterales > Erwiniaceae > Buchnera > Buchnera aphidicola. Next base: position 150,253 of record CP140044.1, read on the forward strand.
CGAATGGAATAGAGTTAATATTTGCATTAAAAATAACTCCTTTAGATTTTAAATGATTAATTACATAAGTATTATGTACTATTTCGTGATTTACGTAAATAGGCTTTCCCCAGACTTTTAATGCAATATTAACAATATTTATTGCACGCCTGACACCTGCACAAAAACCTCTTGGATTTGCTAAAAAAATATTTATATTCATGTTAAAATTGTTACATAATGTTGTTGTCACGAATTTATATAAAATATTGTGTATAGAGAATATATTTATTATATTTCTTTCATAAAGGTGTGAATGTAAATTATTAGAATACTACCAAAAAAAATACTAATGTCTGCAATATTGAATACTGCAAAATGCCAGTTTTTGAAGTGAACATCAATAAAATCTATTACAAAGCCAAAGTATAATCGATCGATTAAATTTCCAATTGCTCCACTGATGATTAGAGTGTATGGAATATTATAATAATTTGGATTTTTTAATATATAACATATGATTTTTAATATTATAACAATAGTTATAATATTTATTAGATATGAAAAATATTTATTTTCTTGATTAATTTCAGAAAAAATTCCAAATGCTAATCCATAGTTTTGTATATGAACAATATTTAGCATTGAAGTAATTATTTTTTCTTCAAATAATGATAGGTTATTAATTACCCATCGTTTACTCAAACAGTCTAGCAAGATTACTAGACTAATAATACTTAATGAAATTATTATATTTAACAATATTGGTTTTTTCATTATAAGAATTTACGTATTTCACCTTGCCCCGTTATGTTAGAGATACATCTTTTACATAATTTCAATTTAGTATCAATATTTTTAATATTAGGAATAATATGCCAACATCGCATGCATTTTTCTCCGTTTATTTTTGTAACGTATATTTTAAGATATTTTATTGATTTGCTTTTTATAGCATAATTAGGTGCAGAAGAGTAATTTTTTATTTGGATTTCTGATGTTAAAAATAAAAATTTTAATTCATCTTGTAATAATTCTAATTTTTTTCGAATATTATTATTGACGTACAAAGTAATTGATGATTCTAAAGAATTTCCTAATTTTTGATTTTTTCTTATGTCATCTAATATCTTATTTACTTCATTTCTAATAATTAATAGTTCATTCCAATATTGATTATTCATAATGTTATCATCATTTAAATAAAATAATTGATTGAACCATTCTTCGGTAAATACAAATTCATTCTTTTTTCCTGGTATATAATTCCATAATTCATCTGCGGTAAATGATAAGATAGGGGTGATCCATTTTATTAATGCATTTAAAATTAAGTATATAGCACTTTGACAACTTTTTCTTGAAATATGGTTAGGTTTTATTAAATATTGTCTATCTTTAATTATATCTAAATAGAAAGAACTCATTTCTATAGAACAAAAATACATTATATGTTTCATTACATCATGAAAATTATAATTATTATAACTATTAATTATTTTATTTTGAGTCTCTAGTGCTTTTCCTACTGCCCATTGATCTAGTATTATCATATTTTTAGAAGATACAATTTCATTTTTAGGATTAAAATCATATAAGTTTGCAAGAAGGAATCGAGCTGTATTTCGAATTTTTCTATAAATATCTGATGTTTGTTTAAGTATATTTTCAGAAATAGTAATTTCTTTGCAATAATCAGTAGATGCTACCCATAATCTTAATATATCTGCGCCAAATTTTTTTATTATATCATTAGGATGAATGGCATTTCCAATAGATTTAGACATTTTTTTCCCATTTTTATCTACTGTAAATCCATGTGTTATTACTCCATGATATGGAGAAGTAGAATTAATAGCAGTAGATATGATAAGAGATGACATAAACCAGCCCCTATGTTGATCTGATCCTTCTATATATATATCAGAAATATCATTATGATTAAATTTTTTATTATAGATATTAGAGAGCATAATAGATCCAGATTCAAACCAAATATCTAAAATATCTGTTACTTTAGTGTATTCGTTTGATTCATTTCCTAATAGTAGCTTTTTATCTATATCAAACCATGCTTGAACTCCATTTTTTTTTACATCTTTTATAATGTTATTAATAATAGAAAATAATTTTGGATGTAGTTTTCCTGTATTTTTATGGAAAAAAATAGGAATAGGAACTCCCCACGTTCTTTGTCTAGATATACACCAATCGGGGCGATTAGATATCATATCAATCATTTTTTCTTTTCCCCATTTAGGCATCCACTTTACTCTTTGTATTTGTTCTATACAATTTTTTCTTAAATTTTTATGATTCATATTGATAAACCATTGCTGAGTAGCTCTAGAAATAATTGGTGTTTTGTGTCTCCAACAATGCGGGTAGCTATGATTGATAGTTTCTGTTTTTATTAAAGAATTATTTTTTTTTAATAGTTCAATAATAATTTTTGTGGATTTTAAGATATTTATTCCATTTAATTTAGAGTGAATACCTGTTATATAATTTCCATTTCTGTCAATAGTTTTAGTTGCATTAATCCCATATTTTTTACTAACATTGTAATCGTCATTTCCAAATTCTGGGGCTGTATGTACAGCTCCTGTTCCTAAATCTAGAGTTACGTGTTCTGATAAAATGACTGGAATATCAATATTTAAAAATGGATGAGTGAATTGTGTATGTTCAAGAAGTTCTCCGAGTATTGTATTCAAAATATTCCATTTTTGAATTTTAAATTTTCTCATAGTTTTTTGAACTAATTCTTTTGCTAGGATAAATACTTGGTTTTTTGTTTGAATGAGTTGATAATATAAATTAGGATTTAGTGTAATTGCTTTACTTGCTGGTAAACTCCAAGGTGTAGTAGTCCAAATTAACAAGTTTACATCGTCATTTAAATTAGTAATATTGAATATTTTTTTTATAATTTTTTTGTTGGAAGATTTAAATGTTACAAAAGTAGAAATAGATGATTTTAAGTGATATTCAATTTCTGCTTCAGCCAATGCTGAACAACAGCTTATACACCAATTTATTGGTTTAAAATCTTTATAGACATAACCAAGTTTAATCATTTTAGTAAGAGTTGTCATGATATTTGCTTCGTTTTTAAAATTCATTGTTAAATATGCATTATTCCAATCTCCTAATATTCCTAACCTAATAAATTCATTTTTTTGCTTGTTTACTTGATTATTAGCAAATTCTCTACATTGTTTCTGAAAAGATTGTAAAGTTTTATTTTTTTTGCTTTTTTTGTTTATTTTTTCAATTTTGTGTTCAATAGGCAATCCATGGCAATCCCAACAGGGAGTATATGGGGCATCAAAACCTGACATGTTTTTTGATTTTATTATAATATCTTTTAAAATTTTATTTACTGCATGTCCAATATGGATATTTCCATTAGCATATGGAGGTCCATCATGTAAAAAAAATTTCTTATTACTTTTTTTAGTTGTTCTAATTATTTCGTAAATGTTGTTTTTTATCCATTTTTTGAGAATTTCTGGTTCTTTTTTAGATAAGTTTCCTTTCATAGAAAAGTTAGTATTAGGTAAATTTAGAGTTGATTTGTAATCAGTCATTATTTTTCTCTTTTTATAAAGTATTATTAACTTTTATTATAGTAGTTATTAAAATATGAATTAGCTTGTTTAATGTCGTATTTAATTTGTTGTTGTAAGCTTTTTATAGAAGAAAAGAATATTTCATTTCGAATTTTTTTAAGAAATATTACTTCTATATGTTCTTTATACAAATTTATTGAGACATTTATCAAATGTACTTCAAGTTTTTTTTCTATTCCAAGCATGGTGGGTTGAGTACCAATATTTGCTACCCCAAAAAATGTTTTTTTTGTTGAAAAAACAAATACTTTTACTATAAAAACTCCATTAATTAGCATTCTTTTTTTGCATAAAATAATATTAGCTGTTGGAAACCCTATCATAGTTCCGTTTTGTTTTCCATAAGTAACCTTTCCAGATATACTAAAAGAACGTCCTAATAGCATTTTAGCTAGTTTTAAATCGTGATTTTTTAGTGCTGTTCTAATAGCTGTACTACTTATTTTAATTCCATTAATTTTAAGTATTTTAGTTGTATAAACTTCAAAATTATGAGTTTTTCCCATGTCTTTTAGTAGAGTAACGTTTCCTTTCCTATGTATTCCGAAACGAAAGTTTTCTCCAATTGCTAAAAAACTAACATTTAATTTTTTAAGTATTATTCTAATAACAAAATCTATGGGATTTAGTAAGGAAAAACTATGGTTAAAGTAAATGCATAATATAGAATCGATATTCCAGTTAGATAAATATCTTACTTTTTCTCGAAATTTCATCAAACGAATAGGAGGATCGTTAGGACAAAAAAATTCTTGAGGTTGTGGCTCAAAAATAGCAACAGTTATTGGTTTGTTGTATTCTTTTTTTTTCTTACATACCAAATTTAGTAATTTTTGGTGACCTAAATGTACTCCATCAAAATTTCCTATAGTTAATATACAAGAGTTATCTTGAAGTTTTAGATTATTTATATTTCGTATTAGTTTCATATTAATAAATAATGAATTGTGGTATAGATTTTGTTAAAATTAGAGAAACAATGTTTTGAATTATTGATAATTTTTTGGTAATTATTTAGAATCATAATCTATTATGTCAAAATAATATATGAGATATAATAAATATATATTTTATTTTTTTATATTATGTTTATAAATGAATTTTTAATTATTTATATAGGGCAATTTAGGAGTATATATTTTGGCAAATTTAAAGTCATCTAAAAAAAGTGCAATAAAATCTAAACATAGGAAGTTTTGTAATTCTAGTAAACGATCTAAAATTAGAACTTTTATAAAAAAAGTGAATATTAAAATATTATCAGGAAATAAAGAACAAGCTAAGTTAGAGTTTGATAAAACTTGTCCTATTTTAGATAGATATGCTACTAAAGGTTTAATTCATAAAAATAAAGCAGCAAGGCATAAATCAAATTTAAAACGTAAGATAAAATTATTAGCATAAAGTTTTTAAATAATAAGTAAAAATGTATATTTTTTAAAATTTGCTTCCATACTATTTTATATAGAAGCAAATTTTTTAAGATTCATTTAGTAAGATCGTCAAAAAATTTTTTTACTCCTTCGAAAAATCGTTTTGATCGAGGAGGGCTATTTTTTTCTCCCTTAAATCCTCCAAAGCTTTCTCCTAATTTATGTAAAAGAAATTTTTGTTGTTCGTTAAGATTTACTGGTGTTTCTACTATTACTCGGCACAGCAAATCACCTTGGTTGCGGTCTCTAATAGACTTTACTCCTTTATTTTTAATTCTAAACAGTTTTCCTGATTGTGTTTCTGATGGAATTTTTAATTTGATTTTTCCGTCTAGTGTTGGTACTTCAATTTCTCCGCCTAAAGCTGCTGTAGAAAAGTTTATTGGCACTTCGCAATATAAATTATTTTCTTCTCGTTCGAAAATGGGATGTTTTTTTACCGTTATTTGAACATATAAGTCTCCAGAAATAGCTCCATTTTCACCAATTTCTCCTTCGTTATTTAATCGGATTTGATCGTTTGTATTTACTCCTGGAGGTATTTTAACTGATAAAATTTTAGATTTCTCTATTCTTCCGTTTCCGTGACAAGAATAACATGGAAATCGTATTATATTTCCTTTACCTTGGCATTGTGGACATGTTTGCTGAACAGTAAAAAATCCTTTTCGTGTTTGTATTTGTCCATTTCCATGGCACATATTGCAGTTTTGAGGTTTAGATTTAGATTGAGTTCCATGTCCATAGCATGATGGGCAATTTTGTAAAGTTGGAATACGGATTTCTTTTATGACTCCTCGAACAGATTCTTCTAAAGTTAAACTCATGTTATAATGTAAATCTGATCCTTTAGAAGATTTTCGAGTTCTACCTCCACTAAATATATCTCCAAATACGTCCCCAAATATATCACCAAAGTCTGAGTTAGTACTAAAGCTATGAGTAAATGTGTTATTATTTCCTGAATTTCCTTGTTCGAATGCAGAATGTCCATATTGGTCATATGCAGCTCTTTTTTTTGAGTCGTTTAGAACTTCATACGCTTCTTTTATCTTTTTAAATTTTTCTTCAGCTATTTTATTGCCTTGGTTTCTATCAGGATGGTATTTCATAGCTAGTTTTTTATAAGCTTTTTTTATGTCTCTTTCGTCAGATGATTGACTAACCCCTAAAATTTGGTAATAATCTTGTTTTGACATTCGTTCTTTTCCTGATTTACATATGTTACGAGCATAATAAAGTACTTTATGCTCGTTTTGTTGTTTATTTTAATTTTTTTGAGTCAATAAATAAACATTATTTTTTAGGATCTTTTACTTCTTCAAATTCTGCATCTACAACGTTTTCTTCAGTTTTAGAAGAAGTGTTATTATTAGGGGAATTAGGTTGCGAGTTATTTTTAGAATTTTCTACTAATTTGGAAGAAAATTTTAATAAATTTTGTATTTTTTCTTCTATATCAGTTTTATTTTCACCTTTTAAAGATGCATCTAATTCATTTAAAGCTTTTTGAATATCTTCTTTATCTTGTTTATTTATAGTTTTTTCTAAGTTTTGTAATTGTTTTTTAGTGCTATGGGAAATTTGGTCTCCTTGATTTCTGACTTTTACTAATTCTTCAAATTTTTGATCAGATTCAGAATTTGCTTCTGCATCAGAAACCATTTTCTTTATCTCGGATTCGCTTAATCCAGATGATGACTTAATTGTAATTTTTTGTTCTTTTCCTGTGTTTTTATCTTTTGCTGATACGTGTAATATACCATCTGCATCTATATCAAATGTTACTTCAATTTGTGCCATTCCTCTTGGGGCTGGTTGGATTCCATCTAAATTAAATTGGCCCAATGATTTGTTATCTATTGATCTTTTTCGTTCTCCTTGAAGTACATGTATTGTGACAGCTGATTGATTGTCTTCTGCAGTAGAAAATATTTGACTGTGTTTTGTTGGAATTGTTGTATTTTTATTAATTAATGTAGTCATTACACCACCCATAGTTTCAATCCCTAATGATAATGGTGTTACGTCTAATAATAGTACATCTTTTACTTCTCCAGATAATACACCTCCTTGTATTGCAGCTCCAACAGCTACTGCTTCATCCGGATTAACGTCTTTTCTTGGTTCTTTTTTAAAAAAATCAGCTACCTTTTTTTGTACTAAAGGCATTCTTGTTTGTCCACCAACTAAAATAACGTCATTAATGTCTGAAACAGATAATTTTGCATCTTTTAAAGCTGTTTTTAAAGGTTCAATAGAACGAGTAATTAGGTCTTCTACTAAAGATTCTAGTTTTGATCTAGTTACTTTAATATTTAAGTGTTTAGGTCCACTTGAGTCTGCTGTTATATATGGAAGATTGATATCAGTTTGTTGTGCAGAAGATAATTCGATTTTTGCTTTTTCTGCTGCTTCTTTTAGACGTTGCATAGCTAGTGGATCATTTCTTAAATCAGTTCCTTGATCTTTTTTAAACTCTTCTGACAAATAATTTATTAATCTGCTATCAAAATCTTCTCCTCCAAGATGAGTATCTCCATTAGTTGCTAATACTTCAAAAGTTTTTTCTTGGTCAACATTATCAATTTCTATTATTGAAATATCAAATGTCCCCCCTCCTAAATCGTATACAGCTATAACTTTGTTACCTTTGTCTTTGTCTAACCCATAGGCTAATGCAGCAGCTGTTGGTTCATTAATAATTCTTTTTACATCTAATCCTGCGATTTTTCCTGCGTCTTTTGTTGCTTGTCGCTGTGCATCATTAAAATAAGCAGGAACAGTTATAACTGCTTCAGTTATTGATTCTCCTAGATAATCTTCTGCAGTTTTTTTCATTTTTTTTAATACTTCTGCAGAAATTTGTGGAGGAGCTAATTTTTGTTTATTAACATTAATCCATGCGTCTCCATTTTCTGATTTAATAATTTTGTATGGCATTATTTTAATGTCGCGTTGTACTTCTTCATCAACAAATTTTCTTCCAATTAAGCGTTTTATTGCAAATAACGTATTGTTTGGATTTGTTATAGCTTGACGTTTAGCAGGTTTTCCTACTAATGTTTCTCCGTTTTGAGTATATGCTATTATTGATGGTGTTGTTCTATCGCCCTCTGCATTTTCTAATACGCGTGGTTTGTTTTCATCCATAATTGCAATACAAGAGTTAGTAGTTCCTAAGTCAATACCAATAATTTTACTCATTATATTTTCCTTTTATGAATATATTAAGTTTAATAATATAATTGGTTTTATAATTGATTCCATCATTCTTTAAAATACATTTAAAATTATATAGTTTGATAATAAATAGATGGGGTCAATTTTTTAATCATCAAGGTTAAAAAAAAACTAATTTAAAATATTAAAATATTTTATTTAAATAGAAAGTTTGTGGTTTTTAGTTTAGTATATTTATACTTTAGTTGATATACTATGTTAATAAACAATGTCTTCTATAAATTCATTTTATAATACTCAGTGTTGGGCTTTTTTTACGTTTTTCTTAGCATCTGTTGGAATTTGCTTATTGATGTTAGCATTAAGTTTTGTGTTAGGTGGAAGATCTAGATCTAGGAATAAGCATACACCGTTTGAATCAGGAATAGATCCAGTTGAGAGCTCTCACTTAAATGTATCTGTTAAATTTTATTTAATAGCGATATATTTCGTTTTTTTTGATGTTGAAGCATTGTATTTATATTTATGGTCAATAAATATCATTGAAATAGGTTGGATAGGTTTTGTAGAAATTGTATTTTTTATTTCTTTTTTACTTTCTGGATTAATTTATTTAATTCGTTTGAATGCGTTTAATTGGGGATTAAAATATCCTTTAAAAAATATTAATGTTTAAATAGAGAACTTATTTTATGAAGTATACGTTAACTAGAATAGATAATACAGAAAAAAGTAAGAATTATCCTGCTCATAAACAAGATATCGTATCTGATCCTATTAAAAATTACGTAAACAAAAACGTTTATATGGGAAAGATTAGTAAATACATTCATAATTTAGTAAATTGGGGTAGAAAAAATTCTTTATGGCCTTATAATTTCGGGTTATCTTGTTGTTATGTAGAGATGGTAACTTCATTTACTTCTATACATGATATTTCTCGATTTGGCTCAGAAGTTTTACGTGCATCTCCCAGACAAGCTGACTTTATGGTTATAGCAGGAACGCCATTTATTAAAATGGTTCCTATTATTCAGCGTTTATACGATCAAATGTTAGAACCAAAGTGGGTTATTTCTATGGGTTCTTGTGCTAATTCAGGAGGGATGTATGATGTTTATTCCGTTGTTCAAGGTGTAGATAAGTTTTTACCTGTAGATATTTATATTCCTGGTTGCCCTCCCAGACCTGAGGCATATATAGAAGGATTGATGTTATTACAAAAGTCTATTTCTAAAGAACGTCGTCCATTATCTTGGATAATGGGAGAGCAAGGGATTTATCGAGCTAATATGCCTTCAGAAAAAAGTCAACGTCGAAAAAAATATATTTCTATTAAAAATCTCCGTTCGCCAGATCGAATTTAAAACACTATAATAAAATTATTTTTTGTAGAATATGAATTTTGTTTTAGTAGTTTTATTTTATTTTGTTTTTATTTAACAAGACAATATAAGATTATTATGAAATTTATGAAAACGAATGTTTTAGTAAGAGATAATGTGGTACAAAATGATTTTAACAAGCGTATTGATGATAATATTTTAAAAGAATTATCTAAAAATTTTGGAAAGGACCAGTTTGTTCTTCAATCAACTTTAATGGGAATTATTGTATTATGGATAGATAGTAGTTTATTATTAGAGGTTGGAAAGTTTTTACTTAGTATAGATAATCCATATACAACATTGTTTGATCTTCATGGTATAGATGAAAGATGTCGATCTTATCGTTATAATTTACCTAAAGCTGACTTTTCAGTATTTTATCATTTCATTTCTTTTTCTCGAAATAGTGATGTAATATTTAAAATCGCATTATTTGATAATAAACTTAGTGTTCCTACATTAACTGGGTTATATCCAAATGCTAATTGGTATGAACGTGAAACATGGGAAATGTTTGGAATTGTTTTTAATAATCATCCGAATTTAGTTCGTATTATTATGCCGAGAAATTGGAAAGGCCATCCATTACGAAAAGACTATTCTTCTAGAGCTACTGAATTTGATTTCTTTACGTTAAATCAGTATAAGGAAGATACGGAAATGGATTCATTAAAATTTCGACCAGAGGAATGGGGGATGAAAAAGCAAAGTCAAAATGTTCATTATATGTTTTTGAATTTAGGTCCAAATCATCCTTCTGCACATGGAGCTTTTCGTATTGTTTTACAGTTAGATGGAGAAGAAATAGTTAATTGCGTTCCAGATATTGGATATCATCATCGTGGAGCTGAAAAAATAGGAGAACGCCAAACCTGGCATAATTATATTCCATATACTGATCGTATTGAGTATCTTGGAGGTTGCGTTAATGAAATGCCCTATATATTAGCAGTAGAAAAATTAGCTGGAATTATAGTTCCAAAAAAAGTGGAAGTAATTCGCGTTATGTTATCAGAGTTATTTAGAATTAATAGTCATCTATTATATATTTCTACTTTTATTCAAGACGTTGGAGCCATGACTCCTGTCTTTTTAGCATTTACCGATCGTCAAAAAATTTATGATATTATTGAAGCAATTACTGGATCTCGTATGCATCCAGCATGGTTTAGAATTGGCGGGGTAGCCCATGATTTACCTAAAGGATGGAATAGATTATTAAAAGAATTTCTTGTATGGATGCCACATAGATTAACTAAATATATTAATGTTTCATTGAAAAATAGTATTTTAATAAATAGGTCAAAAGGTATAGCTGAATATAATAAATGTGATGCGTTAAAATGGGGAGTTACGGGATCTGGGTTGCGTGCTACTGGTTTAGATTTCGACGTTCGAAAAAAAAGACCGTATTCAGGTTATCATAATTTTGAATTTGAAATACCAATAGGTAGTGGAATTAGTGATTGTTATTCTCGAGTAATGTTAAAGGTAGAAGAAATTTGGCAAAGTCTTTCTATTTTAAAGCAATGTTTAAATAATATGCCGGAAGGTCCTTTTAAAGCAGATCATCCTTTAACTACTCCTCCACCTAAAAGACAAACGTTTCAACATATTGAAACTATGATTACTCATTTTTTACAAATGTCTTGGGGTCCAGTAATTCCTCCTAATGAAAGTTTTCAAATGATTGAAGCTACTAAAGGGATAAATAGTTATTATTTAATTAGCGATGGTAATACTACAAGTTATAGAACTAGAATAAGAACTCCTAGTTTTCCCCATTTGCAGCAAATACCATCAGTTATTCGTGGCAGTTTGATATCAGATTTAATAGTTTATTTAGGAAGTATTGATTTTGTTATGTCTGATGTTGATCGCTAATACAAAATAGTGTTAAAAAAATGTTAGATGATACTTTTACATTAAGCAATGAAGAAAAAAGACAAATATTAAACAAAAAAGATGATTATGAAGATACTCGATCAATTTCTATAGAAGCATTAAAAATTGTTCAAAAAAGAAGAGGTTGGATTTCTAAAAAAGCTATTTGTGAAATTTCAAAGATACTTAGAATATCTGAAAGTAATTTAGAAGAAGTTGCTACATTTTATAGTCAAATTTTTAGAAAACCAGTTGGTCGAAATGTAATACGCTATTGCGATAGTGTAGTATGTTATATGTATGGTTGTGAAGACATAAAATCAATTCTAGAGAATGAGTTGAATATTGTTATTGGTGAAACAACTAAAGATTTATGTTTTACTTTGTTACCAACATGTTGTTTAGGGAATTGTGATAAAGCTCCTACTATAATGATCAACGATGTTACTTATTCCTGTTTGACTCCAAAGTCAGTAGTTAAATTATTAGAGTTATATAAATGAAGAAAATATTACGCACTCCAGAAACTCATCCGTTAACTTGGTGGTTAAATAAACATGAAGATACAGTTTGGATTAAAGAATATATAAAAAAAGGCGGCTATCTTGCTTTTGAAAAAGCAGTTAAAACTATTCATTTTAAGACAATTATAGACATTATTAAAAATTCGGGATTAAAAGGACGTGGTGGAGCCGGTTTTTCTACAGGAACGAAATGGAGTTTAATGTCTCAAGGAAAAAATTCTGATATTCGATATTTATTGTGTAATGCTGATGAGATGGAACCGGGAACGTATAAAGATAAGTTTTTAATGGAAAAAATTCCTCATCAATTGATTGAAGGTATTTTAATTAGTTCATTAGCTTTGCAAGTTAGTAGAAGTTATATTTTTTTAAGATATGAATATAATAAAGTTGAAGATATTTTAAACAAAGCTATTCATGAAGCAAAACAGTACGGATACATAGGAAAGAATGTTTTAAAATCAGGTTTTAACTTTGAAATTATATTACATAGTGGTGCTGGTCGCTATATTTGTGGAGAAGAAACAGCATTAATTAATTCTTTAGAAGGTAAACGAGCTAATCCTAGGTTTAAACCTCCTTTTCCTGCTTCTGTAGGAGCTTGGGGAAAACCTACTTGTGTAAATAATGTAGAAACATTATCTAATGTACCATTTATTATTTTAAATGGTGTTGAATGGTATAAAAATTTGTCGAATAGTGTTGATACTGGTACTAAGATAATGGGTTTTTCTGGAAAAGTCAATAATCCTGGTTTATGGGAATTACCTTTTGGAATTACTGCTCGTGAAATATTAGAAGATTATGCCGGTGGAATGAGTAATGGGCTTCAATTAAAAGCATGGCAACCAGGAGGGGCCAGTACAAATTTTTTGACACCTGAACATATTGATTTACCTATGGAATTTGTTAGTATTCAAAATGCTGGTAGTCGTTTAGGAACGGCAATTGCTATGGTAGTAGACAATACTATAAATATGGTTTCTTTAGTTAGAAATATTGAAGAATTCTTTTCTCGTGAATCATGTGGATTATGTACTCCATGTCGTGATGGTTTACCTTGGATTGTATCAATTTTAAAATCTTTAGAAAAAAAACAAGGACAAATAGATGATATTGACATTTTAGAACAATTATCCTATCAATTAGGGCCAGGAAAAACTTTTTGTGCACATGCACCAGGAGCTATTGCTCCATTAAAAAGTGCTATTAAATATTTTCGTTCAGAATTTGAATGTTGTATTAAAACATCTTCAACAATTAATGTAAAATTTATAGATGGAATTCAATAGAATAATAAAATTACTAAATAAAATATACTAAATAGCGCTTCTTTAAATAAGAAAAATGGGATTTGTTATATAAATTATTGTATAACTTCATAAAAATTTCATCAAATGGAAATAAAGATTGTTTATGACTATAATTTTTATAAATGATAAAAAATACAATGTTAATAGTACAAGTAATTTATTACATATTTGTTTATCATTAGGTTTTGATATACCATATTTTTGTTGGCATCCAGTATTGGGAAGTATTGGAGCATGTCGTCAGTGTGTTATTAAACAGCATTATAGTTTTGAAGATAAAACTGGTAGATTAGTAGTATCTTGTATGACTCCTGTTACAGATGGTTTAATAGTTTCTACTAATGATAGTGAAGCAGTAAATTTTAGAAAAGGTATTATCGAATTATTAATGACTAATCATCCACATGATTGTCCAATTTGTGAAGAGGGTGGGAATTGTCATCTTCAAGACATGACTGTGATGACTAAGCATTATGTTCGTCGTTATCGATTTTCTAAAAGAACTCATAAAAATCAATATCTTGGTCCTTTTATTAAACATGAAATGAATCGATGCATTTCTTGTTATAGATGTGTTCGTTATTATAAGGATTATTCTGATGGTATAGATTTTGGAGTGTATGGAATTAGTAATAATGTTTATTTTGGAAGATTAGAAGAAGGAGCATTAGATAGTGAATTTTCTGGTAATTTGATAGATATTTGTCCTACTGGAGTTTTTACTGATAAAATTCAATCAGAACATTATACAAGAAAGTGGGATTTACAATATGCTCCTAGTATTTGTCAACATTGTTGTATTGGATGTAATATTAGTGTAGGTGAAAGATATGGAAAAGTGTGTAAAGTAGAAAATAGATATCATGAAAATATTAATCGTTATTTTTTATGTGATTTAGGTAGATTTAGTTATGGTTATTCTAATTTAAGGGATAGACCAAAACATTCCTTTTATCGAAGTAAAAATAAAAAATATATTTTTAATAGTTTAGAAGATTCTATTGAATTAGTAACTAAACGTTTAACACCTCTATCTAAGATAATAGGAGTTGGTTCGAGCCGTGCTAGCTTAGAAAGTAATTATGCTCTTCAGAAGTTAGTGGGAGTAGAAAATTTTTCGACTGGAATATTACAGAAAGAATTAGATTGTGTTAAGTTAATTATAAAGATTTTAGAAGATAGTGGTATTTATGTTCCTACATTACGGGAAATAGAAAACTATGATACGATTCTTATTTTAGGTGAAGATGTTACAAAAACTTCTCCTATGATGGCTTTATCAATTCGACAGGCAATTAAAAGCAAGTCTAAAGAAATAGCATTATCCAATAATATTCCTGAGTGGCATTCATTAGCTGTTAAAAATGTTTCTGGAAATTTAAAGAATACGTTATTTATTATTAGTACTTATAAAACTAAATTAGATGATATTTCTGAAGAAAGTTATTATTTTACGATCAATGATCAAGCACGGCTAGGTTTTGAAATTGCTAATAAAATTGATAGTAATTCTCCTAATGTTAATAATTCAAGTATTAATTTTACTGAAATAGTACAAAAAATTGTTTTTGCATTGTTGTCGTCTAAACGTCCTCTTATCATTTCAGGCTCTCATTCTAATAGCATTGAATTAATTCAATCAGCTCATAACATAGCAAAAGCGCTAAAAAATATAGAAAAAAAAGTAGGACTGGTTTTGCTTGCATCTAATTCTAATAGTTTAGGTGTAGGTTTATTAAAAGGAATGTCCTTAGAACAGGCTGTTAATAATTTGTTAGAAACAAAATATGATTCTTTAATAATTTTAGAAAATGATTTATATCGTTATTTATCACGATCTTGTGTTACAAAATTATTTAATATCGTTAAAAATGTTATAGTTATAGATCATCTTAATACTGAAACTATAAAGAAAGGAAAAATAATATTTCCAGCTGCTAATTGTTTCGAGAGTTCAGGAACGATTGTAAATTATGAAGGTCGAGCACAACGATTTTTTCAGGTATATGATCCAAAATTTTATGATAGTAGTGTACATATTTTAGATAGTTGGATATGGTTGCATCGTATAGAGTGTAAATTGTACAAAAAGTCTCGAATTTGGTATAAGTTAGATGATGTTATTTATAGTATGTCATCTGAGAATATTAATTTTCATCAATTAAAGTATGTAGCACCAGATTCAAACTTTAGAGTTTGTGGACAAAAATTAGCTAGATCTCCACATCGCTATAGTGGTAGAACTGCAATGAGATCTAATATTAGTGTTCATGAAGTTAGTCAACCTAAAGATAAAAATTCTATGTTTTCTTTTTCTATGGAAGGTTGTCAACAATCTTATAAATATTCTTCTTACATACCTTTTGCTTGGGTTCCAGGTTGGAATTCTATACAAGCATGGAATAAATTTCAAAAAGAAATTAATGGAGAATTATATTGTGGAGATTCTGGCAAACGTTTGTTATCATATGATGTAAATAAATCGTTACCTTGGTTTGAAGTTATGTTAGTTGATAATATTGGCAACGATTATCATATCGTTCCATATTATACTTTATTTGGACATGAACAATTATCACAGTTATCTCTAGTCATCAAAAAAAATATTCTGAAATATACTATAGGAATTATAAGTCAGTATGATGCAAATATTTTGTCTATTCGATCTGGATCTAAAATAGGTTTTAGTTATTGTGGCATAAAATTTACGATTTTAGTTCATATTGCTTCTGAAATTCAACCTGGACAATTAGGATTGCCTTTAGGTTTTCCTGATTTTCCTCTTATTTTATCTAGAAAAAAAATTGCAGATTTACAAAAGATAATTGTATGATTATGTTTTAAATAATTTTAATGGAAATTAAGGTGTTAGTCTTAGAATCTTTTTTAGTATTATTTTTTATTTTAATTTTTGCAACAGCAATGAGTGTTATAGAGCGAAGACTATTAGGATTATTACAAAATCGCTATGGACCTAACAGAGTTGGTTGGCAAGGAATATTACAAATTGTAGCAGATATGATTAAAATATTATTTAAAGAAGATTGGATTCCCATATTTAGTAGAAAAGTAATATTTGTTATTGCTCCAATATTAGGATTTATATCTTTACTATTAGTAATGGCAGTTATACCCATTAATTCTAATTTAGTTATTATTAATTTAAATATAGGTATTTTGTTTTTTTTAATGATGGCTTCATTGTCTGTATACTCTGTTTTATTTGCAGGTTGGGCTAGTAATAATAAATATTCATTATTAGGAGCTATTAGAGCTACAGCACAAACTTTATCATATGAAGTTTTTTTAGGTTTGTCTTTGATGGGAGTAGTAGCTCGTGCACGATCTTTTAATATGATCGATATTGTTAATAGTCAGGTATTTTTATGGAATTGTATTCCTCAATTTTTTGGATTTGTAACTTTTTTAATAGCTGGTTTAGCATTATGTCATAGGCATCCTTTTGATCAACCAGAGTCAGAACAAGAATTAGCAGATGGTTATCATATTGAATATTCAGGTATGAAATTTGGTTTGTTTTTTATTGGAGAATATATATCTATTATAGTAGTATCAAGTATGATTACTACTATTTTTTTTGGTGGTTGGTTGGGTTTTAGTTTCTTTCCAGTTTTATCATTTTTTTTAAAAACTATGTTATTTGTATTTTTATTTGTTTTAATTCGAGCTTCATTACCTCGTCCTCGTTACGATAAAATAATGTTATTTGGATGGAAATTTTGTTTTCCGTTGACGTTAATAAATTTAATTTTTACTGCTATTGTTATGTTATGTGAAGCTTAAATAAAGAAGAGTAATTTATGAGTATTGTAAAGATGATATATATATTAATTAGCCAAATACGTAGTATTTGGCTGACTTTTATTAATATTTTTTCAAAACGTGAAACTATAAAATACCCCGAACAACCTGTTTATCTTTCTCCAAGATATAGAGGTAGAATTATATTATCTCGTAATTTAAAAGGAGAAGAAAGGTGTGTTGCTTGTAATTTATGTGCAGTAGCATGTCCTGTAGGTTGTATCTCTCTAAAAAAGTCTGTTTTGAAAAATAATCGTTGGTATCCTATATTTTTTAGAATTAACTTTTCTAGATGTATATTTTGTGGATTATGCGAAGAGGCTTGCCCGACAGCTGCTATTCAATTAATTCCTGATTTTGAATTATCAGAATATAAAAGACAAGATTTAGTATATGAAAAAGAAGATTTATTAATTTTAGGACCTGGAAAGTATCCTGACTATGATTTTTATCAATTTTCAGGTGTAGAGATTGAAGGAAAGAAAAAAGGTGATTCGGATCATGAATTACATCCAATTGATGTAAAAACATTATTACCTTAAGGATAATACTATGGAACTAGCTTTTTATGGTTTTGGAATAATATCAATCATATTTACTGTATTTGCAATTCTTAGTAAAAATCCAATGTATTCATTAATATATTTAATAATATCATTTTTATCTACATCTGGCGTGTTATTTTCATTAGGTGCTTTTTTCGTAGCTGCATTAGAAGTTATAATTTATGCAGGTGCTATCATGGTATTATTTGTATTTATTATTATGATGTTTAATGTTAGAAATTCTACTTATTGTTTGATTATATCTAATAAATCTAAAGTTAAATTATTTCTGTTTTTTATATTGTTTTTAGTATTAATTTTTTCCGCAATTTTTATGTTGTCTAGTTTAGATAAAAAATACATATTTAATTCGGTAACTAACATACATGAAATTGGAATAAAATTATTTAGTGATTATATTTTAATTGTTGAATTAGCATCAATATTATTATTAAGTGCTTTAGTAATTGTATGCCACGTTGGACAGAATAAGAAGAAACGTAGTAAACTTTATTAATTTATTAGGATAATTATTTATGATTTCTTTATTTCATGGTTTAGCATTATCGTCTATTCTATTAATTTTGGGTTTAATATCTTTACTAATACATAAAAATGTATTATTTATGTTGATTAGTTTAGAAATTATGATTAATGCAGTAGCGTTGGCATCAGTAGTAGTAGGTAGTTATTGGAATCAAGTAGATGGACAAATAATGTATATTTTAATCATAACTTTTGGTGCTTCAGAATCAGGAATAGGTTTGGCACTTTTAGTACAATGTTATCGACAGTTTAGAACTTTAAATATTGATAAGTTAAGTGAGATGCATGGATGAATATTATATGTTCGATAATTCTATTTCCATTGGTCAGTTGTATTTTATTATTTATTTTAAAAGATATTTTTTCTGGTAACCAACTTGTAAAAATTTCAATTGGATCTGTTTTCATATCAATGTTACTTTCTTTATATTTAATGATAATTTTTTCTTATCAAAGTAAAAATATATTGATTGAAAAATTGTGGACGTTTATATTTATAGATGATTTTAAAATTAATTTCGGATTTTTGATAGATGGTTTATCGCTTGTTATGTTAATTATGGTTACTTGCATAGGTTTTTTAGTTCATATGTTTTCTATTTGGTATATGCGTAATAGAAATGATTTATCAAATTTTTTTGCATATATGAATTTGTTTATTGCAAGTATGATTTTGTTGGTTTTATCTGACAATTTAGTTTTTATGTTTATAGGTTGGGAAGGAGTTGGGTTATGTTCGTATTTATTAGTAGGGTTTTATTACAATAATGCTAGTTTTGGATATGCCGCTTTAAAAGGATTTATTATTACTCGTATTGGAGATATTTTTTTATTGTTATCAATTTTTTTTATTTATAGAGAGTTTGGTACTTCAAACTTTGAAGAATTAAAATTAATTTTAAAAACGGCTATAATACAAAATAATGTAGAACCATTGCAATGGATTACTCTATTTTTATTATTGGGTGCTATAGGAAAATCTGCCCAAATTCCATTGCAAACTTGGTTAGCTGATGCCATGGTAGGTCCAACTCCAGTATCTGCTTTAATTCATGCTGCTACAATGGTAGCAGCTGGTGTTTATTTAATTGCAAGAACTCATTTTTTATTTTCATTATGTCCAGGAACATTGTATACATTAGGAATAATAGGTAGTGGAACTTTAATTATTTCTAGTTTTTCAGCATTAGTTCAAACTGATATAAAACGTATATTAGCATACTCAACTATGAGTCAAATTGGTTATATGTTTATTGCGTTAAGTATGCAAAATTGGATTGCCGCAATTAAACATCTAGTTGCTCATGCAATTTTAAAATCTCTTCTTTTTCTTGCTTCTGGATCAATTATTACTTTATTAAAGAATGAAAAAAACATTTTTAAAATGGGCGGACTTAAGAATCAACTTCCCTTTTTATATATGTCATTTTTAATTGGTGGAGCTTCTTTATCATCGTTTCCAATTATTACATCTGGATTTTATAGTAAAGGAGAAATTTTATTATCTGCTTGGGAAAATAGCTACATAGTTTTTTTAATATCTGGTTTGTTAGGTTTTTTATTAACTACAATATATACGTTCAGAATGATTTTTGTAATATTTCATGGAAAAGAAAAACATAATTGTGTTCCTTCAAAAGAGTTTAATCATAATTTTCCGTTAATATTATTAATAATATTTTCTACTTGCATTGAATCTTATATTGTTTTTCCATTATTTCACGTTTTTCCAAAAGAAAAAACGTTTATTTACTCTAATTTATTTTTAGAGATGATATGTAGTTCTATATCTTTTTTTGGTATATTTTTATCTTATTATTTATGGGTAGTAAATAAAACAATAATTGATAAAATATTATGTACTACAATTGGATTACGTATAAATTCTTTTCTTTTCAATGCGTGGGGTTTTGATTATTTATATAATATATTATTCGTAAGATCTTATTTATATATTTCTAAAGTTTTGTCTTCTGATCCTATTGATACTATTATTTGTTGTCGTAAGAGTTTATTGTATTTTCTATATCATAAATTAAGATTAATTCATAATGGATATTTGCGTACTTATCTTTTATTGATTATCGCTGGATGTTTGATGTCGTTGACAATTATAACGTTTTTTAGTTAGTAAAATTAATATTCAATTGTTATATGTATATTATCAAACTTATTTAACTAATGAACTGAAATAAGGAATATAATTAGTATGTTACTGCCTATTTTTATTATGATTCCTTTTTTAGGTGGAATATGTTGTTGGTTCTTTGACCAATATAATGTCAAAATTTCTCATTATGTTGCTTTATTCTCAATGAGTATAGTACTTATTCTGTCTATTTCATTGTTATTTTATGATTTAACAGCTTACATTTCAAGTTTACACGCATCTTATTGGAACATTGAATATGAAATGTCTTGGATGCCGCAATTTGGAATTACATTTCATTTAGCTGCCGATGGATTATCTATTTTAATGTTAGTTTTAACTAGTATTTTAGGAATAATATCTATATTTTGTGCATGGGACAAAATTAAAAATAAGATCGGGTTTTTTTATTTAAATTTATTGTGGATTTTAAGTTTTTCTATGGGAATATTTCTTTCTGTAGATCTTTTTCTGTTTTTCTTTTTTTGGGAAATAGTAATATTCCCGGCATATTTTTTAATGATATTGTGGGGATACAAAGTTGATGGTCAAAGTTTATGCTTGAAGAGATATACTGCTGCTAATAAGTTTTTTATGTATTCTCAATGTTCTGGTTTAATTTTATTATTTTCAATATTAATTTTAGTATATTCTTGTTATACGTCTACTCATGTTTTAAGTTTTAGTTATGATGTATTACATAATACTGATTTAAATTTTTTTTTAGAAACTTGTATTATGTTAGGTTTTTTTTTAGCATTTTCTATTAAAGTGCCTATTGTTCCATTTCATGGTTGGTTTTCAGATTTTCATACTTATTCACCTATTTTAGGTTCTTTAGATATTTCTGGAATTTTGTTAAAAACAGCTATCTATGGTTTATTGCGATTTAATATTGATCTTTTTCCTCGTTCTTCAGCTATTTTTTCAAATTTTTTTATTTTTTTAGGAGTTGTTACTATATTTTATACTGCATTAGCTGCTTTTTCTCAAAAAGATATTAAGCGTTTAATTGCTTATACATCTATATCTCATACAGGTTTTATATTGATTGCCATTTATAGTGCTAATCAAATAGCTTATCAAGGTATAATAATACAAATTTTTTCTTATGCTTTGTCTACTTCTGCTTTATATTACCTTATAGGTCAATTATTTCAATATACTTATACTCGTGATATGACAAAAATGGGTGGATTGTGGTCCAATATAAATTGGATACCAGGATTTTTTTTATTTTTTTCAGTAGCAAATTTAGGAATGCCAGGAACTGGAAATTTTGTTGGTGAATTTATGATATTATTAGGCGCATTTGATAGTAATACTTTGTTAATTAGTATTGTTTCCTTTTCTTTAATTATTTCAGCATTATGTTCTCTAATTATGGTACAAAAAACGTTTTTTGGTCCTATTACTAAACATAATAATGTCGTCGTTGTTAGGAATATTTCTTTTAGCGAGATTATTATATTAGTATTATTATTGTTAACGTTAATACTGATTGGACTTTACCCAAGTATAATTTTAAATATATCAGAGCATCCATTAAATAATATTCGAACTATTTTTTCTAATTTTATTTTAACTACAAGGTTATAATTTTTATGGTAATAACTATACAACAGTTAATAGCATTTTCTCCATTATTAATTTTATTATTAACTGTAATAATTATAATTTTATTTATTTCATATAATCGTAATCATTTTTTTACTTTTTTATGTTCTATTATAGGTTTAACATTATCTTTATTGTCGCTGCATGTGACTCAAAATAGTATACCAATAGACGTTACTATATTATTTCATATAGATAAATATTCATTATTTTATATTTTTATAATTATTCTATCGAGTATGATTTCTTGTATATTTTCATATTTATGGTTAAAAAATTGCTTTTATAACTGTGAAGAGTTTTATTTATTATTGTTATGTTCTACAGTTGGTTGTATTACTTTAGTTATTGCTAATCATATGTCTGCTTTATTTATTGGTATGGAGTTATCATCTTTACCAATTTTAGGATTAATTTCGTATACACATTTTAAAAAAAATTCTTTAGAAGCAGCTATAAAATATATGATTTTGTCTTGTTCTATATCAGTATTATTTTTATTTGGTATTACTTTAATATATTCCATTACAGGAAGTCTTACATTTTCTAGCTTAATATATGAGTTAATAATATCTATTTCACAACCAGATTGTATTTTATTATGTGGTTTAGGACTAATTATTGTAGCATTTGCTTTTAAATTATCTGTTTTTCCATTTCATATATGGACTCCAGATGTATATAATGGTACTCCTTCAGCAGTGTTGATGTATTTATCTACTGCGGTAAAAATTGCAGTATTTAGTTTGTTTTTTAAAATTTTTATTTTTTTGACGTTTTTTCATATAAATTTTTTTAATAGTATATTGGAAATTATGTTATGTTTTTCTATCTTTTTTGGAAGTTTTATGGCTTTATTTCAAACTAGTATGAAAAGATTTTTGGGATACTCTTCTATTGCTCAGTTTGGATATTTATTTGTATCTTTGTTGACTTCTAATAATTTTAGTTTTTCTTTAGAAACAGTAGGCATATATTTGGTAAGTTATTTATTATCTAATATTGGTATTTTTGGTTTAATTAGTATTATGTCTAATGTAGATTGTAAATTTCAATATGATACTATTGATTTTTATCGCGGTTTGTTTTGGAGAAGTCCAATTCTGTCAGTTATTATGGCGATAATGTTATTTTCTTTATCTGGAATTCCAATAACTATTGGTTTCATTAGCAAGTTTTATTTGTTATTTTTGATAGTTAAAGAGCATTTTTGGTTTTTAGGAATTGCTTTTATAGTAGGATCAATGGTTAGCATATATTCTTATTTAAGAATTATTACTTATTTGTATTCAGAACCGGTATACAACAGTAGCACAAGAAAAATTGTTTTAGATGAAAATAACAAAAAATGTGTATTTATATTACTTGTAATATCATTATTAATATTAATATTAGGAGTTTTTCCCGACATGATTATACATGTTATTTCTATATCTAAGCCTGTTTTATTTAATAATGTTATATATTTTAAAAATTTATAAGTTAATATTCTAAGGTTATAATTTTAATTCGTTTAAAACTATAGATAATTTGTTTGTATAACATTAAAGAATACAATAAAATAAATGTTGTTGTATTTCAAAAAATATAATTTAACTATTGATAAGTGGCTACGTGATTATAAAATATAGTTGATTATACTATAAATTGTATAGATATTATAGCTACTTTAAAGTAATCATGTTTTTAAAACTTTAAATTAAATAGTTTTATATTTATTTTATATTCATTTATATAGTTAAATAATGTTATATTAACATCGAAATTAGCTGTATTAAATTTTTTATTATTTGAATGTATGTAAAAATCAGTAACATATAATTTTTTTAAATGAATAATAATTTTAGTGGTTCTATAAAATGCACAATAATGTAGTTAAATCTTTTTCTTTTGTTGAGTGGTTAGATTATATAAAAAAATTTGGTTTGAGTATTCGATGTAGCAACTTTAAAAATGTGATTTATATTGCTAAGAAATTAGGTATATTAAAGTTGGATGCATTTATTTATATGGTAGGAGGAACTAATGGAAAAGGAACTACATGTGTTGTATTAGAAAATATATTTTTAAAACTTGGTTATCGAGTAGGATTGTATACTTCTCCGCATCTATTTAACTATACTGAACGAGTTCGTATTAATGGATTTGAATTAGAAGAATATTTACATGTTCTTTCTTTTTCTAATGTTGAAAATGCACGCAATTCATTGCCGTTAACTTATTATGATTTTATTACTTTATCAGCTTTATACTTATTTAGACATAGTCAGTTAGATATAGTTATTTTAGAAGTTGGTTTAGGAGGTAGATTAGATGCTACTAATGTTATAAATCCAAATGTTTCAATTGTTACAAATATACAAATGGATCATATAGAAACTTTAGGAAATGATCGAAACTTAATTGGAATTGAAAAAATTGGAATTTTTCGAAAAAATAAAATTGCAATTATTTCTGAAAAAAATATCCCGAATATTGTAAAACATATTATTTATAAAAATAATATTGATATAAAATTAATAAATCGTGATTGGAATTATAAGCGGTTCAAGAACATTTGGGCTTTTATTAGTACAAACTGTTGCTTTTTAAATCTTCCTCTTCCAAAGGTATCGTTAATTAATACTGCTACAGCGTTAGCTGCTGTTACTGAATCACAATTTTCTATAAATAAAAAAGTAATTGAATATTGTATTGATAAAGTATCACTTCTTGGACGGTGTCAGATATTTTCCGATAATCCTAAAGTAATTTTAGATGTAGCACACAATAATCATGCTACAAAATATTTATCTAAGAAATTAATGAATATGAAGGGATCTGGTAAAATATATGCTATAGTTGGAATATTAAAAGGAAAAAATATTTTAGGTATTGTTACTCCTTTAATTTCAATAGTAGATTTTTGGTATTGCAGTAAATTAAAAACAAATCGAAGCGTTTTTGCTGAAGAAATTGTGCAATATTTGCCAATTCATTGTTCTAAAGTTGTTATTAGTGTTGAACAAGCTTGGATAGAAATAAGGAGTTTAGTTACTGTAAAAGACATTATTGTAATATTTGGTTCATTTTTTACAGTAAAAGAAATTTACAAGATTTTAAATGCTTAAATAAACGTGTTTTAAAAAACATGTTTAAGACTCTGTGTTTAAATAAAAAATAAAAATTTTATGAATACAATAGATTATATTTCAATAATTATAATTATAGTTTCTACTATAATGAGTTTTTTTCGTGGATTTTTCCAAGAAATTATTTCTATTTTTGTTTGGGTAATAGGAATGTACGTGTATTTTAGATATCATTATTTATTTTCTTTTTTTTCAATTTATATTCATAATATAATTATAAAATATATTATCAATTTTATATTATTTTTTATTTTTTTATTATTCATTAAATTTGTATTGAATTATATAATGATAATTTTTGTGAAACAATTTCACTTATTTATATTTAATCAGGTTTTTGGAATATTATTCGGTTTTATAAGAGGTATACTAATTACTTGTATAATATTGTTTTTTTTAGAGTTTTCAACTAATTTTACAAATAGTAAAAGTTTTAGAAATTCGATATTAATTCCTTATTACAATTATTTTATAAAAATATTTCTAAGAATTTTTATAAAAAATATTTTTATGTAATATTATATGTAATATAGTGTAAATATTTTTAAAAAATAATTGTAATCGTATAAGTAAAATAGAACAATTAAAATTCATTATTTGAGTACAAGTAAATGACGTTTAAAATTTATTGTACTCAAAACTTTGTATTGTCAAAAATGATAGTAGATATTAATGTTCAAACATAGCAGATATAGATTCTTCATTGCTAATTCTACGAATAGCTTCTGCTAACATTCCAGCTAATGTTAGAGTCCTAACATTGGAAAGCATTTGAATGGTTGTTGGTAAAGGAATTGTGTCACATACTATTACTTCATCAATATTTGAATTTTTTAAATTTTTAGCTGCATTTCCTGAAAAAATAGGATGTGTTGCATATGCAAACACTCGCTTTGCTCCTCTATCTTTTAGTGCTTCGGCTGCTTTACATAATGTTCCACCTGTATCAATCATATCGTCTACTAAAATACAATCGCGATTAGCAACATCTCCGATTATATGCATGACTTGAGATACATTAGTATTAGGTCTTCGTTTATCAATAATCGCCATATCTGTATCGTGCAATAGTTTTGCAATAGCTCTAGCTCTAACTACTCCTCCAATGTCTGGAGAGACAATTATAGGATTTTTAAGATCTATTTGTAACATATCTTCTAACAGAATTAAGCTTCCAAATACATTATCAACAGGAACATCAAAAAATCCTTGAATTTGTTCAGCATGAAGATCTACTGTTAGTACTCGATCTATTCCAATACTAGAAAAAAAATCAGCGATTACTTTTGCAGTAATTGGAACTCGAGATGATCGAACTCGACGATCTTGTCTAGCGTATCCAAAATAAGGAATGACAGCTGTAATTCGCCCCGCAGATGCTCGTCTTAAAGCGTCTACCATTACAATTAGCTCCATAAGATTATCGTTAGTAGGATAACATGTGGATTGAATGATAAATACATCATTTCCACGAACATTTTCGTTAATTTGAACACTAATTTCGCCATCACTAAATTTTCCAACTAATGCATTTCCTAATTTCATGTATAATCTGTTGGCAATAGACTTTGCTAAATTTGGAACAGAATTTCCAGAAAATAATTTCATATCAGGCACGAGAAAACCTCAGTATGTAAGATATAATCTTGATAATTATAATATTAAAATATAGAGTTTAAAATAAATAATATGATTTCAATTGTCTATTTAATATTGAAGTATTAGTACTACTTGCAATAAATCCATAAACGTTTTTAGGTAGTATTGAAAGAATTTTATTTGCATCTTGTTTTGAATGAAATTCAGAAAAAATACAAGATCCTGTTCCTGTTATACGAGAAGGTGCATATTGAGACAACCATGCAATTAAATTATTTATTTTATAAAATTTTTGTTTTATAAGCTTTTCACAATCGTTTTTAAATGGATCCTTCAATAATGAATTAATACATTTTTTTGGAGAGTTTCTTATTAATTGTGGATGAGAAAAAATTTGTTTAGTAGAGATT
Organism: Buchnera aphidicola (Floraphis choui); assembly: GCA_039830045.1. NCBI lineage: Bacteria > Pseudomonadati > Pseudomonadota > Gammaproteobacteria > Enterobacterales > Erwiniaceae > Buchnera > Buchnera aphidicola. The sequence continues at coordinate 177,411 of CP140044.1, forward strand.
TTAATTTTTGGATAAGTAATCAAGTACCATCGTTTTTTTGTTGTTATAGGATGTAGTATATTCCCTATACCCTCTGCTATTGATGTTTTTCCTATTATGAATAAAGGAATATCTGCTCCTAACTCTTTCCCGATGTTTATTAATTGTGAAGGTTTAAATTTTATATTCCATAATTCGTTTAATGTAAGTAAAATTGTTGCAGCATTAGATGATCCTCCTCCTAATCCTCCTCCTATTGGTATATTTTTTTTTATATAAATGTTAGCTCCCAATTTTGATGAATAATTTTTTAAGCTTCGTGCTTTTTTTTTAGTAATTTTGCAGCATGAATAATTATATTTTGAGAATGAGGTATATGAGGTATATATGTTAATAAATTTATATTTCCACTATTATTTGGAGTTATATGTATTATATCTCCATAATTTAGTAATTGAAATAGTGTTTGAATATTATGATAACCATCAGAACGCATTTCTGTAATATTTAAAAAAAGATTGATTTTTGCTGGAGAAAACCAAATAGTTTGCATTACTTTAAAATCCACTTATTAATATATAAAATGATAGAATTCTATTCTTGTACTATTTTAATTAAATTTGGAAAAAATGGAATAGTTTTATTTTTATAATATAAATATGTAATGCTTCATAGTTTTTTATAAATATATTTCTATGTTCTTAGATAAGAATATTTTTTAAAAGTATATTTATGTATTTCGTCAGGTAACTTAGTAATCCATTGGTTAAAATAGTTTAATGGTATAATTAAACCGGTTATTTTTAATAAAGTTATTTCTGGCTTTTTACTAATAGATAGTAACTTTTTGTTATCTATAACTTGAAGGGTATTTTCAATAATAATTTTGAATTATATTTGCCTAATGAGATCAATAAATATTATTGAATAGTGTTGGAGGGAAGATTGTTCAAAATAGCTGAAAATTTTAATTCGATTTGACAAAAATAATAAACAACTATTAATTTGAATATTATTTATTTTTTTGAGATCGTGTTGTTGATTATTCCATAAATAATTATTTTTTAATATTTTAGGTATTATAGAACAGGTATTATTTAATAAACTGAGTGTTATAATAAAAAATTTTTAGATTGTATATGATAAAAAAATAACATATTTTAATTATATTATAATAAATTTTATTTTTTTAAAACATGAGTTATTAATTAAAAATCAATTTTAAATAATTTATTTTAAGTTTTAAATTTAAAAAAGTATATTATGTATATAATTATTTTGAGACTAATTGAATAAAAGGCATATCAAAAAATGAAAAGTTCTATTCTAAAAAAATTAGAAGCTTTACATAAAAGATATAAAGAAATAGAGCTTATGTTGTCTGATGTTAATATCTCTTCTGATCAAGATGCATTATGTAAGTTATCTAAGGAATACTTAAAATTATCTGATATTAATCGTTGTTTCGTTAATTGGAAAAAAAATGAAGATAATAAGAATGCAGTTATGAATTTATTAAAAGATGTTGAATTTAGTGATATAGCTGAAGAAGAGCTAAAAATACTTCATTCTAAAAAAATTGAATTAGAGCGAAAATTAGAAACATTATTATTACCTAACGATCTATTTGATAACAAAAGTTGTTTTATTGAAATTAGAGCGGCAACAGGTGGAGATGAAGCTGCTATATTTGCTGGTAATTTATTTAAAATGTATATTAGATATTCAGAAATACGTAATTGGAAAACAGAAATTATAAATATTACTAATAGTGATCAGGGTGGATTTAAAGATATAATAATTCAAGTTACTGGAAAAGGAGTATGCGGAAGATTAAAATTTGAATCTGGAGGTCATAGAGTTCAAAGAGTACCAAAAACAGAATCTCAAGGTAGAATTCATACTTCAACATGTACAGTAGCAATTATTCCTGTAGTTCCAGAAAAAGAAATAGAAAGCATTAATTTTAATGATTTAAAAATTGATACTTTTAGATCTTCTGGAGCAGGAGGACAGCATGTAAACACTACAGATTCTGCTATTAGAATTACGCATATCCCAACTGGTCATGTAGTAGAGTGTCAAGACGAACGTTCTCAGCATAAAAATAAAGCCAAAGCATTATCTGTTTTAGTTTCACGTATTCAGGCGACACAATTATCTCAACGTCGTGAAGAAAATGCTGTTATGCGTCGTGGTCTTTTAGGTAGTGGAACACGTTCAGATCGAAATAGAACATATAACTTTTCAAAGAATAGGGTAACTGATCATAGAATTAATTTAGTATTATATTCTTTAGATAAAATATTAAATGGAAATTTAGATTTATTGATTGAACCGATTATTCAAGAATATCAAGCTAATTATTTGTCTAATTTTTATAAAAGTACTGATAATGAATATTGAATCTTGGTTAAATTTAGCAATTTTACAACTTAATAATTTAGATAATATTAATTCTAGATTAGATGCAGAAGTATTATTAAGCCATATTTTGAATAGAAGTATTAGTTGGATAATCTGTAATAATTCTTATATTATATCTGATAATGACCTTAAACAATTAAATAATTTAATAAAACGTAGGTTAAATAGTGAACCTATTGCTTATTTAATTGGAAAAAAGGAATTTTGGTCCTTATCTTTAATTGTATCACGTTCAACTTTAATACCTCGCCCGGATACTGAAATTTTAGTAGAACAAGCGTTAATGAGATTAGAAAATACTAATTTTAAGACAGTATTAGATTTAGGAACAGGTTGTGGCTGCATAGCATTAGCTTTAGCTAGTATGAAATCGAATTGTTACGTTATAGGAATAGATTGTATACAAGAGTCTATTAATATAGCAAGGAAAAATGCAGAAAATTTACATTTAGACAATATTACGTTTTTTAATAGCTTTTGGTTTTCTTCTGTTAATCGGAAGTTTGATATTATTGTTAGTAATCCTCCTTATATTAGTTTGAAAGAAATTGATATTTTAGAAAAAGAATTATTATTTGAACCGATGATAGCGTTAATTTCTACAAGTAGTGGATTAGGTTCTATTAATTATATTATCAAAAGATCTAAAAAATATTTAAATAATAAAGGTTGGTTATTAATAGAACATAGCTGGATGCAAAAGGTACGAGTACAAAAATTATTTAAGAAATATGGTTTTATAAATATAATTACTTATCCAGATTATTCTGGACATGATAGGATTACTGTAGGTCAGAAATGATAAATTTGAATTTTATTATTTTGATACAATAACTATATAGTTGCTTTTAATGAATTACAATTATTTCATGTTATAATGATTTTACGTTGATATATAATTAAATAATCATATTTAGTATTATTACTAAATAATAAATGTTTATTATAAAATTTTCTTGGAAATGATATGACTTCTTTTTTTAGTTGTGATATTTCTAAATTACCGTTATGCGAATCTATTATTGCTACATTACGTCTTATTCGGTTAGATTTTCCTGCTGATATTGTTATTAAAGAATTAAAAAATAGAGTAGAAGAAGCTAGATCTTATATAGAATCTGAAAAAAATATACATTATAAATTAAAAAAATTAATAGAACTATTTTATGATCATTGGAAATTTGGTGGAGCTACTGGAATTTATAAGTTATCTGATGTTTTATGGTTAGATAACGTTTTACAAACTCGTAAAGGTACTGCAGTATCATTAGGAGTGATATTGTTACATATTGCTCAACAGCTTTGTCTTCCTCTTATGCCTGTTACGTTTCCTACTCAACTTATTTTGCGTTCTGATGAATTTAATAAAAAAATGTGGTTAATAGATCCATTTAATGGAGAAACATTGAGTGAACATATTTTAAAAGTTTGGTTAAAAGGAAATATTAGCCCTACAGCAGAATTATATGAAAATGATTTAGATACAGTTCAATATTCAACAGTTATTCGAAAAATGCTTGATACATTAAAGAATGCATTAATAGAAGAAAAAAAAATAGAGTTAGCATTAAATGTTAGTAACGTTTTATTAAAAATAAATCCTAATGATCCTTATGAGATACGTGATCGAGGATTAATATATGCTCAATTAGAATGTAATCATGTTGCATTAACTGATTTGATTTATTTCGTAGAGCATTGTCCTGAAGATCCTATTAGTGAAATAATTAAGATTCAAATTCATTCGATAAAAAAAAAGCAAATGGTATTACATTAAATAGCTACCTATTTTATTTTTTATAAATATAATTTAAAATATATTATATTTTAAATACATATTATATAAACACTAATGTTAGTAAGTATATTTAAATTGTTTTTATTAAAAAATAAAAGTTTGTTTTTTAATACAAACAAATTGGTTATGTTATTTATATTAATTAATTATTTTAAAGTAATTTTAGTTTTTAATTTAAGTGATATTAAACATAAAATATCTTAAGATTTATTATGAGAATAAAGCTATTACACATTGTTAAGAATATATCGTGACAATGTATTAGGTGTTATTGGCATATGACGTTTATGTTTAGTGTTTATGAAGTATTTTTCAATTATTAGTTGGCTTCTTTTATTAATTTTTTTTCCTTCTAGATAAGAATCAATATCAAGATAGGTAATTCCTAAAATTTCTTCATCAGTTTTGTATGGATATGTATCTTCTAAGTTTGCTCTAGGTGATTTAAGATATAAGTGAGGCGGGCATTTTAGTTCCTTTAGCAAAAGTTTTCCTTGTTTTTTATTTAATTCTGAAATGGGATTAATATCTGATCCTCCATCTCCATATTTTGTAAAAAACCCAGTAACAGCTTCTGAGGCATGATCAGTTCCGATTACTATTCCGTTATTTATACTTGCAATATTGTATTGTATTTTCATTCTTTCTCTAGCTTTATTATTTTCTCGCATATGATTAGATATACTTACTCCAGCATTTTTTAATGATTTTTCAGTACTCAGTACAGAATTTTTAATATCAATATTTAACGTTGTTTCTGGTTGAATAAAATTTATTGCATCTTGGCAATCTTGAAAATCTATGTGTTTTCCATATGGTAAACATAGTAAAATTAGTTTATAAATTTTATTATTTTTGTGTTTATTTAAATCTTGTATAGTTAGTTGACATAACTTTCCGGTTAATGTAGAGTCTTGTCCACCACTAATTCCTAGAACTAATGTTGTTATATTTGTATAATTTAGTAAGTATGTTTTAATGAAGTTGATTATTCTATAAATTTCATATTTAGGGTTAATAGTAGATTTTACACCTAAATCTCTAATAATTTTTTGTTGTAAACTCATAATTAATATTTTGTAATATGCGTATAATTATTTAAAATAATATATTATATATAATATTTTTGGAATTTCAAACTTAATTGTTGAAGATTATATCTTGAAATTTTAAAAAATATTTTAATAAATCTGATAAAATATATATTGTATAATACAATAAATTTTGTAGATTGGAAAATCATTATGCCTAATTCGTTAGTATTAACGCTTAATTGCGGTAGTTCTTCTTTAAAGTTTTCTGTTATAGATCCAAAACAAAATGAAATAGTACTATCGGGAATAGTAAATCTTTTGTGTTCTTCTAATATAAGTATTTCGTGGAAAATTGGTATTAATAAATATAATAGTTTCTTAAGTAAGAAAACAAATTTTAAAGAAATTATTAAATTTATTTCAAATCATATTTTAAAAAATAATTTAAACATTTTTAATAATATTTCATGTATAGGACATCGTGTTGTTCATGGTGGATCGAAAATAAATAAATCAGTGATAATAGATCAAAGTATAATACAACATATTAAAAATGTTTCACTTTTTGCTCCTTTGCATAATCCTATAAATTTATTGGGTATAAAATCTTCTTTTGATGTTTTCCCTCATTTAAAAAAAAAAAATGTGGCTGTATTTGATACAGCATTTCATAGTACTATACCGAAAATATCTTATTTATATGCTATTCCTTATAGTTTTTATAAGAATCATGGAATTCGAAGATATGGAGCACATGGCATTAGTCATTTTTATGTAATGACTAGGACATCTAAAATCTTAAAAATTCCTACAAGACAATTAAATATTATTACTTGTCATTTAGGACATGGTGCGTCGATATCAGCTATTCGAAATGGTATATGTGTGGATACTTCAATGGGTTTAACACCATTAGAGGGATTAGTTATGGGTACTAGAAGTGGAGATATAGATCCTTCAATTATTTTTTTTATGTACAACGAATTAAAAATGAGTATGAAAGATATTGAATATGTTTTGATGAAAAAATCTGGATTATTAGGATTAAATGGAATCAGTAGTGATTTTCGTTATTTAGAAAATAAATATGTTTCTGATAATAATATAAAGTTGTCTATTGACATATTTTGTAATCGTTTGTCTAAATATATTAGCTCTTATACTGTATTGATGAAAGGAAAATTAGATGCTATTGTTTTTACCGGAGGAATCGGAGAAAACTCTTGCTTAATTAGGACTCTTACTGTTTCCAAATTATCTTTAATAAATTGTAGAGTTCATGAAAAGTTAAATGCGTTAATGAAATTAGGTAAGGAGGGCATTATTAGTACAAAACATAGTGTTTCTATATTAGTAATACCAACTAATGAAGAATTAGTAATAGCAAAAGAAGCAATATCGGTAATTCGTTGTTGTTAAATACAATTGTTTAGAAAGTATTTATAATTTATGGAGTAAATTTTGACACGTACTTTAATGTTAGTTCCTATAGGAATAAATGTTGGATTAACGTCGGTTAGTATAGGATTAATTCAAAAAATACAAAATAATAATTTTGATGTAATGTTTTTTAAGCCAATTTTTGATTGTGTAAATTATCATAAAAAACTCGATCACACTACAGAAATTTTAAAAAATATGAGTTCTATTTCATGTCTTGATCCAATTAAAATTAATAATTTGAGTGATTTTTTGATAGAAGATCGAAAACAAAGCATCATAGAAAGTATTTTATTAAAAATTGATTCTAATGTAAAGGGTAATGATATCCTTCTATTAGAAGGAATATATTTAGAATCTTCAATAATGTTATCTAATATAATAAATTACGACATTGTACAGGCAATAAATGCAGAAGTTATTTTTGTATGTACTTTAACAAAATGTAATACAGTTAATATAAATGACATAATGGAAATTATTAAGAAATATTTTTTAAAAAAAAAGAACATAGATATTAGAGGTATTATAATTAATGAATTCAAAATGACAAAATTAAATATATTTAAAGATTTTATACATATTTTTGATAAATTTAAAATGGTAAATAGAAAAAAAAGAGTTGATTGTATTGATGTAACTGCATCATGTCAACGTTACGATCTCTCGATATTAGGAAATATCCCATGGAATAGTAAATTATTAGAACCAACATTAGAAGAGTTACGTTTATATTTTCAAGCATACATTATTAATAAGCATGATTTAAGTTCTATCTTTATTAAATCCATTATTATTTATAATAAAAATGATTTTTTTCAATATAATAGTCGTTCTTTTTCTCGTATTATGTTAATTCTTTCGTCAGATTGTCTTTTTAATTTTAAAGATATATGGAAAAATGTAAGTAAAAACAATTCCATTGTTTCTATATTATTAACTGATAGTAATGAGTTTTACATAAATTTTTTGAAATCTCATGCTTTTATAGAAACAATAAATATTCCTATTCTTTTGGTTCAGAAAAATATATTTCAAATAATTTTATTATTGAGACGATTTAATTTTAAAATCTCTATTAAAAACTTTAAAAAATTTAACGAAGTAAAAAAATATATTTCATTTAATATTAATGATAATTTAATAGTTTCTTTAAAAAGTAAACATATATGTAAATATCAAATATGTCCGTCAGTATTTATTTATAATTTACGAAATTTAGCTAGAAAAAAGATAAAAAAAATTATTCTTCCTGAAGGTAATGAATTACGTATTATTCGAGCTGCTTCTATTTGTTCACTTCAAGGTATAGCACGTTGCGTTCTTTTAGGGAATCCCGGAGAAATTCGAAAACTTGCTAAGTTAAATAATATTAAATTTAATTCTAATATAGAAATTTTAAATCCAATACTAATAAAAGATGATTACATTAAGCGTTTTGTACAATTACGGAGTAAATATGGAATAACTGAAATACATGCAAAAAAAATTCTTAATGATTATTCTATTTTATCTACTTTAATATTAGAATCAAATAAAGTAGATGGATTAGTATCAGGGTCGATAAATACTACTTCTAGCACTATTCTTCCTGCTCTACAGTTGATTAAAACTTCTGAATCTACTTCTTTAATATCTTCTGTTTTTTTTATGTTATTACAAGATCATGTATTGTTATATGCTGATTGTGCTATTAATCCTAATCCTAATTCTAACCAATTAGCAGAAATTGCAATTCAATCGGCTAATACTGCTATTTCATTTGGTGTTATTCCAAAAATAGCAATGCTATCTTATGCAACTGGGATATCAGGTAGTGGAACTAAGGTAGATAAAGTTAAAGAAGCTACTGATATAGTTCGTAATAGATGTCCTAATCTCATTATAGAAGGTCCTATTCAATATGATGCAGCAATAGATAGTACAGTATCAAAGTTGAAATGTCCTAATTCTTCTATTAATGGAAGTGCAACAGTATTTATATTTCCTGATCTTGATTCTGGAAATATAGCTTATAAAGCAGTTCAGAGATCTACTAATTCTATTTCTATCGGTCCAATATTACAGGGTATTAAAAAACCAGTTAATGACTTGTCTAGAGGAGCTTCAGTACAAGATATAGTTTATACTATTGCTATAACAGCAATACAATCTGAATAAAGGACAATTAAATATTTTAAATAGAGTTTATAAATTTCAAAAAAGATAAAATCTTATTTAGATATTATATTTAATATTATTATAAGTCGTGGTAGTAATGAAAATATATTTTTTATAACGTGAGATTAAAAAATTTTTATAAGAACTTTATTTGTTAACAATTTAATTTTATGTATATCATAATAAGTTAATCTCAATAGATATTTATATATAATAAAAAATGTAGTTAATTGAAAAAATACGTTACTTTAGTATTTAACTTAAAATTAATAATATTCTTATTATTAACTTAAATAATCATTAAATATGATAATATCTATAATTTAAATTTATTAAATTCGATATTGCTAACTTCAGAATCAATTTGTCCTACTAAATAAGAACTAACAGAAGTTTCTTGAGGTGCTACTTGAATATTGTCTGATGCTAACCAGGAATTTATCCATGGAATAGGATTAGAAGTAATTAAAAAAGGCCTAGGCAATCCAATGGCATTCATACGAATATTAGTAATATACTCAATATATTGTGATAAAATTTCTTTATTTAATCCTAACATAGATCCATCTCGAAATAAGTATTTTACCCATTCTTTTTCTTGGTTTGATACAGAAATAAACAAGTTATAGCATTCTTTTTGACATTCTTGAGAAATTTCAAACATCTCTTCATTATTTTTTTTATTTTGTATGATATTTAAAATATACTGTGTTCCAGTAAGGTGTAAAGCTTCATCTCTAGCAATTAATCTAATGATTTTTGCATTTCCTTCCATAATTTCTCTTTCTGCAAATGCAAAAGAACAAGCAAAACTTACGTAAAATCGAATAGCTTCTAATGCGTTAACACTCATCAGGCAAAGATATAATAATTTTTTAAGTTCATGTAAATTAATCGAAATTTTTTTTCCGTTGATTATGTGTATTCCTTCTCCTAATAAATGCCAATAACTGGTCATAGTAATAAGATTATCATAATATTTAGAAATGTCTCGTGCTCGATTTGCTATATTTTTATTATGTACTATATCGTCAAAAATTAATGAAGGATTATTTATTATATTTCTAATAATATGTGTGTAAGATCTAGAATGAATAGTTTCTGAAAATGACCATGTTTCTATCCATGTTTCTAATTCAGGAAGTGAAACGATTGGTAGAAAGGCGATATTAGGGCTTCTTCCTTGAATTGAATCTAATAATGTTTGATATTTTAGATTACTGATAAAAATGTGTTTTTCGTGATCTAAAAGATTTTTAAAATCAATTGAATCTTTTGATAAGTCTACTTCTTCTGGTCTCCAAAAAAAAGATAATTGTTTTTCTATTAATTTTTCGAAAATTTCATATTTTTGTTGATCATATCTAGAAATGTTAACTGGTTGTCCGAAAAACATTGGTTCAAAAAGTTGGTTGTTATTTATTCTAGAGAAAGTAGTATATGTCATTAAATTATTCCTGTATGAGATATTAAATTTAATTATATTTAGATTGAATGAAAATTTATATTTTACATGCCCCATTATCACAATTATCATTATTAGTAAATGTTGAAAATTCAGTTTGATAATCTTTTGCATCATCTCTAGTATTTTGATAATACAACGTCTTTAAACCTAATTTATAAGCTGTTAATAAATCTATTATTAATTGCTTCATTGGTATTTTCCCATTAGTAAAAGATTTAGGATCATAGTTAGTATTAGTAGAAATTGATTGATCTATAAATTTTTGCATAATACTAGCTAATTGTAAGTAGCCCACATTATTTGGAATATTCCATAATAATTCATAATATGATTTTAATTTTTTATATTCAGGAACAACTTGTCTGAGCATTCCATCTTTTGATACTTTTATACTAACAAATCCTCTAGGTGGTTCTATTCCATTAGTAGCATTAGAAATTTGAGAAGATGTTTCTGAAGGCATTAACGCTGATAGTGTAGAATTTCGTAATCCATATTTTTTTATTTTTTGTCTTAGTAATTCCCAATTTAAACGTAGTGGTTCGTTACAAATATTATCTACTTCTTTTTTATAAGTATCTATAGGCAAAATTCCCTGGTAATATGTTGTTTGATTGAACCAAGCGCATGCTCCTTTTTCTTTTGCTAATTTACATGATGCATTTAGCAAATAATATTGTATTGCTTCAAATGTTTTGTGAGTGATAGAATTGGCACTTCCATCTGAATAGCGTACTTTATTTTTAGCTAAATAATATGCATAGTTAATTACTCCGATTCCTAATGATCTTCTAGATAATGCTGATTTTTTAGCTCCTATAATAGGATAGTTTTGATAATCTAATACTGAATCTAATGCTCTAACTATTAAATTTGATAGTTTTGATAGATCTTTTAAATTTTTTAAAGAACCTAAATTGATAGCAGATAATGTGCATAATGCAATTTCTCCATTAACATCATGAATGTCGTTTAATGGATTGGTTGGTAATGTAATTTCTAAACATAAATTAGATTGTCTAATAGGTGCCAATTTTGGATTAAAAGCACTATGTGTATTACAATGATCTATATTTTGTATATAAATTCTTCCAGTAGAGGTTCGTTCTTGCATCATTAAAGAAAATAAGCTGATTGCTTTAATTTGTTTTTTTCGAATTGTTATATCATTTTCGTATTTAATATATAAGAATTCAAACTTTTCTTGATTAGAAAAAAAATAATTATATAAGTTCGGAACATCTGATGGACTAAATAAAGTGATATATTGTCCTAATATCATTCGTTGATACATTAATTTATTGATTTGTATTCCATAATCCATATGTCGAACACGATTTTCATCTACTCCTCTATTATTTTTTAGTACTAATAAATTTTCTACTTCAAGATGCCAAATTGGATAAAATATTGTAGCAGCCCCACCTCTAATACCTCCTTGAGAGCATGATTTTACAGCGCTTTGAAAATGTTTGTAAAATGGGATACATCCGGTGTGAAATGCATCTCCTTTTCTAATAGGACTTCCTATAGCTCTAATTCGTCCGGCATTAATTCCAATTCCAGCACGTTGAGAAATATATTTTACAATTGCACTAGTAGTAGCATTGATAGAATCTAAATTATCATCACATTCGATTAAAACACAAGAACTAAATTGGCGTGTAGGTGTTCTTAATCCTGCCATAATTGGAGTGGGTAAAGAAATTTTAAAAGTAGATATTGCGTTATAAAAGTTTTTTACATATTTCATTCTTGTTTTTTTTGGATATTTGTGAAATAGACATGCTGATATCATAATATATAGAAATTGAGCACTTTCATAAATTTTTTTAGTAATTCTATTTTGTATTAAGTATTTTCCTTCTAGTTGCTTTACTGCGGCATAAGAAAAATTCATATCCCGACAATGTCTAATAAAAGAATCCATTTGTGTGTATTCTATTTTAGAATAATCTTCTAATAAGTGTTTATCATATTTTCCTAATTTTACCATTTTTTGTACGTACTTGTATAAAGCAGGAGGATTAAATTGACCAAAAGCTTTTTTTCTAAGGTGAAATATAGCTAATCTAGCAGCCATATATTGATAATCAGGAGAACTTTCAGAAATTAAGTCTGCTGTAGCTTTTATAATAGTTTTATGTATAGTGGTCGTTTTTATATTATTATAAAATTGTATTCTAGATTTCAATGCTACTTGAGATATAGAAATATTGTCTAGGTCTTTTGCTGCCCAGTGTAATACTCGGTGAATTTTTTCTAAATTAATCAATTCTTTTTTTCCATTTCTTTTAGTAACTAATAATGTTTGATTCATCCCATCTTTCCTAATCTTTCATATATATTTAGCGTTGTTATTTAATATAAATTAATTAGATATTTTATTGGTAATATTAATTTTATAGTTGTGAATTATTTAGTAGTAATAAAATGTAAAAAGTTTGCAATAATTAATTTACAAATCACATTTTATAATAGTTTATTATTGAATATAAAGTTGTATAATTTTAGTTGTATAAAATTTATTTCAATTATGTATTTTCTTAAAATATATTTATAAATTATATATTCTATACTTATGAAAATATAAAATGATTATATGTTTTGGAAAACTAATTATTTATAAGATGAGTTATAAAAGTGATTCATTTGCTTTTTGTACAGCAACTACTTTTTCTTTTTCTGCAGTTCGAATCAAAATAACACCTTGTGTATTTCTTCCAAGTATACCAATTTCTGATATTCTAGTTCTAACTAGCGTCCCGGCATTGGTTATAATCATAATTTGATCTTTTTCTATAACTTGCATAGCTCCAATCATTATTCCGTTTTTTTTAGTTATTTTTATGGCAATAGTTCCACGAGTGGCTCTAGATTTAATTGGAAATTCGCAAATTTCTGTTCGTTTTCCGTATCCATTTTCAGTTACAATTAATATATTACCAGTTCCTTTAGGTACAACTAAAGAAACAACTTTATCTTGTTTGTTTATTGCTATTCCTTTCATTCCAGAAGTATTTCTTCCCATTGTTCTCACTGATTTTTCAGAAAAATGGACAGCTTTCCCTATTGCAGTAAACAACATGATTTTATCTTTTCCATTGGTGAGAGATACCCCGATCAGTTCATCGTCATTTTTTAATTTAATAGCAATAATACCTGCTGTTCTTGGTTTTTTAAATTCACAGAGATTAGTTTTTTTTACCATTCCTTTAGCGGTAGCCATAAAAATATTTATACTATCTTTGTATTCTGAAATAGGTAATATTGCTGTTATTCTTTCTTGTGTGTTAAGAGGTAAAAGATTTACTATAGGACGCCCACGAGCATGTCTACTAGCTTCTGGTAATTGATAAACTTTCATCCAATATATTATTCCTCGACTAGAAAAGCAAAGGATCGTATCATGTGTATTAGCTACTAACAAGCTTTCTATAAAGTCTTCTTCTTTCGTTTTTGCTGCTGATTTCCCTTTTCCGCCCCGTTTTTGTGCTTCGTAAGTAGAAAGTGGTTGATATTTTACGTATCCTGAATGCGATAAAGTTACTACAACATCTTCTTGATTTATCATGTCAGAAATATTAATATCTTCGTAATTTTTAGCAATTTGTGTACGTCTTTTATCTCCAAAGTAATGTTTTATATTAATTAATTCTTTTTTCATAATATTAATTAATGTATTAGCATTATTTAATATATCATCTAATATTATAGAAGACATAGTAAGTTTTTTGTGTTCTTTAATAAGTTTGGAAAGTTCTAAATTAGTAAGTTTTTGAAGTTGTAATTCTAATATTGAATTTACTTGTATTTTTGTAAGAAATAATGTATTGCTATTATTTTTATTAGATTGTAAAAAGTGGGATTTCATACTATTATTTTTTAATATGTTCTTATATTTTGAAGCATCTGAATACCAATTTTTAGATAGCAATAACTTTTTTGCTTCCGATAGTGAAGTGGAATTTTTAATTAATGAAATAATAATATCTATATTTTCTAAAGATATTACTAGTCCTTCAATAACGTGTATTTTTTTTTGTATTTTTTTTAATTCGAATAGACTTCGTTTAGTGATTATCGTTTTACGATGAGATATAAACGCTTTTAAAATGTCTTTTAAAGACATTATTTTAGGTTTCCCATGTGTTAAAGCGACCATATTAATGCCAAAAGAAATTTGTAATTGAGTTAAAGTATATAATTTGTTAAGGATAATTTCTGATTTTGCCTCTCTTTTTATTTCGATTACTATTCTCATACCTTCTTTATCTGATTCGTCACGAAGACCACTAATGCCTTCAACTTTTTTTTCTTTTATTAATTCAGCAATTTTTTCGATTACTCGTGATTTATTAACTTGATAAGGTAATTCGAAAATAATTAAAGATTCTTTTTTTGTTTTTTCTTGAACTTCTATCTTACTTTTTGCTCTAATTTGGATTTTTCCTTTTCCTGTTTGGTATGCCTCTGCAATACCCTTACATCCATTAATTATTCCAGCAGTAGGAAAATCAGGACCTGGAATATATTCCATAAGTTTTGTTAGCGTAATTTCGTTATTGTCTATAAGAGCTAGACACCCGTTTATTATTTCGTTTATGTTATGAGGCGGAATGTTAGTTGCCATTCCTACTGCAATTCCAGATGAACCATTTATAAGTAAATTAGGTATTTTTGTGGGTAATACTTCAGGAATTTTTTCTGTCCCATCGTAGTTTGGAATGAATTTTACTGTTTCTTTATCTAAATCATTTAGTAATTCATATGCAATTTTAGACATTCTAATTTCGGTATATCTCATAGCTGCTGCAGAATCTCCATCTATTGATCCAAAATTTCCTTGTCCATCAATAAGTGTATATCGCAGTGAAAAGGATTGTGCCATTCTTACTATAGCATCGTATACAGCAGTATCTCCGTGCGGGTGATATTTTCCAATAACATCTCCTACTATCCTAGCTGACTTTTTATACAATTTATTCCAATCATTACTCAGTGATTTCATAGCGAATAATATTCTTCTATGAACTGGTTTTAATCCATCTCTTACGTCTGGCAAAGCCCGTCCGATAATAACTGACATGGCATAATCTAAATAAGAGTTTTTAAGTTCATCTTCAATATTAATATTTATAATTTCTTTTGCAATTTTATCCATAGTTGAATTATTCTTTTTTGTAATATTCATAATGATGATATCATAATGAAAAATTTGATTAACATAAAATATTTTATATAAAAATTATTTTAAATTTGTGATATAGTGATTTACTGTAATTTTAGTTATTTAGAAATATAAGTAATTTTATTACAGAAATAAATTTTTATTTATAAATTTTAAAGTGAGTAATACTAAATATGGAGTATTAATTCCATAAAATGATTAATTAAACAGAGTAGTTATATAAAAATTATATTTTCATATTTTTTGAAAATTTTTTCAAAAATGCATTTTAATTGATAAAAATGTCATTTTATAATATTATGTAGTGTATTCTTGTTCTTAATAATATAATCAAACTGAATAGTATAGTTTTATTATTATATATATTGTAAACTAAACATTATTGTGCTTATATATATTACTTTATTTTTAATATTTTGTTTTATAATACTATTTTATATTGTTAGTATTTTAAAGTGGTATTTGAATTTAATATATAATAATATTATTTTATAATGTAAGTGTACGAGGTTTATTATGAATAATAACGAAAAACAGTTAATAGAAAGCTTATTTTCTCGATTACATAAAACTGAAATTGAATCTTCTGATCGAGATAATGTAGCTGAAAAATTAATTAAAGATTTATTAGAAAAATACCCGAATTCACCTTATTACATGGCACAAACGATTTTAATTCAAGAAACGGCAATAAAGAAATTAAACGAACAAATTTCTTTGTTAGATAGTAAATCTGATAAAAATCAGAAAGACAAAAAAGATACGTCATCTACAGGTTTTTTATCTAGTTTATTCGGATCAAAAAAAACCCAAAATGTCTTGGATTCGCATTCAAATAACACTTTAAATAAACCTTATAACAAAATTCAAGATTCTAATGTTAGTTCTTTTCCTTCACAAGTTCACTCTAGTGCTATACCTCAATCGGGAACTATAAATAATACAAATGGATTTCTTAGTGGAGCACTTCAAACTGCTGCAGGTGTTGCTGGTGGTGTTGTTATGGCAAATATGTTAATGAATCTTTTTCAGAATAAAAAACCTGAAGAAGAGATAATAGATGCAGTACATCATATTGACTCTTCTCATACGGGATTAAATTCTACAGATAGTGATCCTATACATAGTCAATATATTAGTGATAATAATAGTACGCATGTAGATGATAACATTGAAGATTATAATCGATCAGATTATGATGTTAGTGATGATGATGACTGCAATGCTTTTGAAGACGATAATTTTATTTAAATTTTTAAGATATTTTTGTAATAAGTTTTTTATTGAATAAATAAAACCAGCAATAAATTTTTCTCTGCTGGTTTATATCATTAATTTTTAACTCTTAATATATTTTATATAAAATTATTTTATTTGGTGTTATATAAGTTTTTAAAATATTGTTTGACCCCACTTGAAGTTGCTGTCATTCCATTTTTTCCCGGTTTCCAATTAGCTGGACAAACTTCTCCATATGTTTCATGGAAATGAAGAGCATCTATCATTCTTATTATATCAGAAATGTTTCTTCCAAAAGGTAAATCGTTAACTATTTGATGGCGAATTATTCCATGTTTATCAATTAAAAATGATGCTCTTAATGCTATACCTAGTGTAGGATGTTCAATTTTATATAATTTTTGTATTTCTCTTTTTATATCAGAAACTATTATATATTTTATCTTTCCAATTCCTCCTTGTTTAGGATCAGATTGACGCCAAGCATGATGTACGTATATTGAATCGATAGACACTCCTATAACTTCTGTATTTCTTTTTATAAATTCAGATAGAGATCTATCGAATGCTATAATTTCTGAAGGACAAACAAATGTAAAATCCATAGGCCAAAAAAATAGTACAGTGGTTTTCCCATTAATATGACTTCTGAAATTAAAGTTATCAACGATATCATCGTTATGGTAGATAGCGGGTGCAGTAAAATCAGGAGCTGGATAGGTTATTAACATTTTTATTCCTATATTTGTATAGAAAATTAATTTAAATTATTTATTTTATGAATATTTAACTTTTTATTTAAAATATTTATAGTTACTAACTTTAAATTATGTTACCAATTAACAAAACAATATAGTATGTTTAAAATCATTTAAACAATATTATTATGTTAAAGTAAGTAGAAAACATAAAAAATTTGGAATATCTTGATGAAAAATTGTATCATAAACTGGAAGGATGTGTTAGAACAAGAAAAAAAAAATTGTATTTTATTAACATTATTAAATATCTTTCTAATGCTAGAAAAACTAAAGTAATTTATCCTCCCAAACACGAAGTGTTTAATGCTTTTGTATTAACAAAGTTTTTTGATATTAAAGTAGTTATTATAGGTCAAGACCCGTATTTTAAAAAAGGTCAAGCGCATGGATTAGCATTTTCTGTTCGAAAAGGTATTAAAATTCCTCCCTCTTTGTTGAATATACAAAAAGAATTGATTAGTGATATGAAATATAATGTTCTATTTAATCATGGTTGTCTTGAAAATTGGGCTAATCAGGGGGTATTTTTATTAAATTCTATTTTAACAGTAGAATCAGGTAAGCCTGGCTCTCATGCTAATTTAGGATGGGAGATTTTTACTAACCAAGTGATAAGAATTATCAATGAATATCATTCGGGAATTATTTTTCTATTATGGGGGTCATATGCTAAAAAAAAGATAAAAGAGATCTGTATTCACAAACATCATGTTTTATTGGCATCGCATCCATCACCATTGTCATATTATCAAGGTTTTTTTGGATGCCGCCATTTTTCAAAAACGAATATTTTGTTAAAAAAACAACATAAAATTCCAATTAATTGGCTTTTATAACTTATTTTATATTTTTATAAGTATATTATATTGTATTATTTTAAAGTAAATATTTTAATGAATTTAATTTATGTTGTTAAACTATTATATTTCTTTTTTGATTTTTACTATAGCTTTTCGAATTATTTTTCCTTGACATATATAACCATCTCGAATTATTGAAGATACATAGTATGTATCAGTATCATTTATTATTTCATTAGATTCAGTTTGATGTAATGATGTGTTAAATTTTATATTTTTTTCTTTTTCTATAATTAGATCAAATTTTTGAACTATATTGAGTAATGATTTTAATGTTAATGAAATTCCTTCAATAATTTTGTTATGTTTAATATTTAGTTTATATGCAATATTTTTTATATTTTTTAAGCTATCCAATATTGGAATTAGATGAGTACAAAAATATTGTAATTGCGTTTTTTTGATTTCGTGTATTTTTTTATTAACGTTTTTTTTTATATTTTCTATTTCAGCTTGTTCTCGTAACTTTATATTAATAATATCTTTTTTTATATTGAGTATTGTATTATTTAATTGGTTAATATCGTTAAAAGAATTGCATTTATGCGTATTAATTTTTTCTTTTTTTGTAATATCTTTTTTATCACTTTGGATAGAATCTAAATTTTCGTTTTTATGATTCATAAATTTTACCTGTATTTAAGTATTTGTATTTATTAAATTTTAAGAATGAAAATGAATTATTAAGTATTATATATTAAATTAACAATATATAATTTTATTATAAAGGAACTAATTTCGTGAAACAATATTTTCATTGCATTGGAATAGTAGGTTATCCTCGTCATTTTAGTGCATTATCTACACATAAAATTCTTTATCATTGGTTAAAAAAAAATTATCATGTTATTATTGAAGACAAAGTAGCAGGTCAGTTAGGTTTAAAAAATATTAATATTGATTCGCTATCCAATATAGGAAAACAATGTGACTTAGTAATAGTTGTGGGTGGTGATGGAAATATGTTATATACTGCTCGTATATTATCTTCTTATAAAATAAAAATTATTGGCATTAATAGGGGAAAATTAGGTTTTCTAACCGATTTAAACCCTGATACTGCATTAAAACAGTTATTGTGTGTTTTGTCTGGAGAATATATTCAGGAAAATCGTTTTTTATTAGAAGTAAAAGTAGTTAAAAAAAATGGATTATTTTCAATAAGTAAAGCTATTAATGAAATAGTATTACATGCTGAACATGTAGCGCATATGATAGATTTTGAAGTATATATTAACGGTGATTTTGCTTTTTCTCAACGTTCAGATGGTTTAATTATTTCTACTCCTACGGGATCAACTGGGTACTCACTTTCTGCTGGTGGTCCAATTTTAGTTACTTCATTAGAAGCTATTGTACTAGTTCCTATGTTTCCTCATACTTTATCGTCTCGTCCTTTAGTTATTAATAGCACTAGTACAATTCATTTAAAATGTATGGAAACTACATCGAAATTAAAAATTAGTTGTGATAGTCAGATAATATTGTCAGTAGATAAACATGATATAATTGTGGTTAAAAGAAGTAATGATTTTTTGTGTTTGATACATCCTAAAAATTATAGCTATTTTAAAATGTTAAGTTCTAAATTAAATTGGTCAAAAAAATAATCTTTTAATATTTAAACAAATTGTATATTAATAATAATAGAATTTTAATATAAAATATGCTCCTAAATATATTTAGATAAAATAATTTTATCTTAATTAAAATTTTTATCTATTTTTTATAGAATGTTATTCTATTTTAAAAGTAAAAAGATTTGAGTTTATACTAGTTTTTATTTGTGGAGCTGGCGGGATTCGAACCCGCGTCCAAAATTTTTACGACTTCAGTACTACATGCTTAGTCTATTACATTGTTGTTTTTATCTATAAACGTATAGACGCGCTATAGATTTTCGCTTATTATAATTTTAACGATTAAAGTAATAAGCATAACTTTAATTCGCGATCTCTTTCTAATTAACCTCTAACTTTTTTATTTTAAGAGAAAAATAAAAAATGAGGGCTTTAAATTCAGTTTATTAAGCTGCTAAAGCATAAGTTTTATTTTTTGCTATTATAATTTTACGGCTTTTAACGAGGCAAACCGCTCCTCGGCATGCACTTTTAGTTTTCAATAATTTTGTCGAATCCAAAATCAGCCCCTCTTAAGGATTATATAATAAAAAATAGCTATAATCTAGTAGTAAATTTTCGATATTTAAAATATAAACAATAATTATGTAATTTTAATGTTGTAATTTTCAAAAATATATAGGAATAAAGTTATATGAATACTATAAAAAAAATTCAAGATCAAATTAAAAAAAATCCTATTCTAATTTATATAAAAGGATCTCCTGAATCTCCTAGTTGTGGTTTTTCTGCTCAAGCTATTCAAGCTTTATCTTCATGTTGTGAAAAATTTGCATATATTGATATTCTTAAACACTCAGACATTCGAATTGAATTACCAAAATATGCTAATTGGCCAACTTTTCCACAATTATGGATAAATGGAAAACTTATAGGTGGTTGTAATATTATTTTAGAATTATTTAATAGTGGAGAATTAAAACGTTTAGTTACAGAAGCAACTAAATAATTTCATTATATTTAATAAAATATTGAAAATATTAAAATACGATCATTCTAAAAGATCAATAATCTTATTTAATAAAAAAGTAAGTTTAATGATAATTGTATGTTTTAATTTAAAACATTAATTATTGATTATTGGGTGGCCATCCACCCAATTTTTTCCACTGGTTTACTATTTTACAAAATAAATTAGCTGTTTTTTTTGTGTCATATAAAGCTGAATGTGCTTGATTATTATCAAATTTTAATCCAATTGCTTTACATGCTCTTGCTAAAACTGTCTGTCCCACTGCGAGCCCACTTAATGTAGCAGTATCAAAGATGACAAATGGATGAAATGGATTATTTTTTATTTTATTTCTTTCAATAGCAGCCATAAGAAAATTATAGTCAAATATTGCATTATGAGCTACAATAATACTTTTGCTACATTTTTGTTTTTGAATTCCATTATGAATTAATTGAAATATAGAATTTAATGCTTTATATTCACTAATAGCACCACGTAATGGGTTAAAAGGATCAATTTTATTAAATGCAATAGCATTAGGATCAATAATTGATCCTACGAAAGGTTTTATATGATAGTGTAGTAAAGTTTCTTGTTCTAATAATCCTAGTGAATTCATTTTTAGTGTAATAACGGCAATTTCTAGTATTGCATTTATTTTTGAATTAAATCCAGAAGTTTCAATATCTATAACTACAGGATAAAAAGTTCGAAAGCGTTTTTTTAAGAAGTATTTTTTTTTAGTTGTACACATTAGGTTTTTGTTTTATTATTAAATATATTTAATTCTTTGTTATTTTCTGTATAATATAGCATTAAGTTGTTTATATTTTATAAATAATTATTACAAGTGTAATACATGATTTCGACGTTAAATCGTTAACTTATAATTATATTGTATTTTAGTAATTAAAACTGTGAAATTTCTAAAATAAAATTTTTTAAAACATAAATACATTATTATCTATAGGATTATAAAATGAGTTATATTTTGCCGTTACTTCCTTATTCTTATGATAGTTTAGAACCATATTTAGATGAAAAAACGATGAGAATTCATCATACTAAACATCATCAAGCATATATAAATAATACAAATGATATATTATATGATAGCGATTTTGTGAATTTATCTATTGAAGACTTAGTTTCCAAATTAAATTCTATAAACGTTAGTAATAAAATAGGGTTACGAAATAATGCAGGTGGACATGCAAATCATAGTTTATTTTGGAAGATATTAAAAATCGGAACTGTTTTAAAAGGTAATTTTAAAATTGTTCTTGAAAATAATTTTGGTTCTATTGAAAACTTTAAAAAAAAATTTGAAACAGTTGCTATGAGTCATTTTGGCTCTGGTTGGGTTTGGTTGGTTAAACAAAATAAAAAGTTATTTATTTCTACTACTATGAATCAAGATACTCCATTGATGGGAAAAGATATATCTGGAATATCTGGTTTTCCTATATTTGGTCTAGATATTTGGGAACATGCTTATTATTTAAAGTACCAAAATAGACGGATAGATTACATACGTGCTTTTTGGAATATATTAGATTGGAATGAAGTTAGTAACAGATTTAATGGGTAATAAATTTAATTTTATAAGAAATTATGTTTTTTAGAAAATGTAATTTTTAAAATTAAAAAGATTTATTAGTGTTTTTTAAATAAATGTGTAATTAAAATATGCATTTGTTAAAGTTTAATAATTTTATATTATGGAATTAAGTTGAAAAACATTAAATTGATAGCTGGATTAGCTAATCCGATTATCAAGTATGATAATACTAGGCATAATGTAGGTTCTTGGTTTATTCGGAGTTTAGCTAATTATCATAATCAAGTTTTAAAAAAAAATAAAAAGCTTTCAGGATATACTGCATCTCTTGTGTATTTTAATTGTAAAGTACGCTTATTTATTCCTAATGAATTTATGAATTTGAGTGGTAGGTCTATTTTAACGGTTTCTGATTTTTATCAAATTAAATTAGATGAAATTTTAATTATTCATGATGAATTAGATTTAAATCCTGGATTAATTCGACTAAAATTAGGTAGTGGACATAATGGTCATAATGGAATAAGAAATATTATTAATGTGTTATCAAAGAAGAACAATTTTTTAAGAATACAAATTGGTATTGGTCGTCCTGATAAATTAGTAGAAATATCTGATTTTGTTTTATCTTCTCCAACATTAGAAGAAGAATACTTAATTAAGAAATCTATATTGAGCGCGATCGATGTGGTTCATATCTTAATAAAAGAAAGAGACATTTTGATAGCACAAAAATTTTTAAAAAATAAAGTTAAGCGTTAAACAATGCATTAAAAAACAAAATGTAAATTTTAAAATGAAATGTTTCTTATCTTTTAATAAGGTAAACAATTGTTATGAGTTTTAAATGTGGTTTAGTAGGGCTGCCAAATGTTGGTAAATCAACTATATTTAATAGCTTGACAAATCTGAATGCTCTAGCAGAAAATTTTCCATTTTGTACTATTAAACCTAATGTTGGGATAATTTTGGTTTCTGATAATCGTTTAAATATTATTTCTAATATAGTTAATTCTAACTGCATTATTCCTACATATATAGAATTAGTAGATATAGCTGGATTAGTTCAAGGAGCGCATAAGGGAGAAGGACTAGGTAATAAATTTTTAAGTCATATAAGACAAACAGATTTAATTATTCATGTAGTTCGAGGGTTTAAAAATGATAGAATTATTCATATTTATGGCCGAATAAATCCTATTGATGATATCGAAATAATTAATTTAGAGTTAACATTGTCTGATTTTGAAATTTGTAAGAATAGAATAAATAAACTTAAAAAGGATCATTTATTACGAAAAATTATTGTAGATCAAGAATTAGAAATATTGTATCGTTGTTTAAGTTGTTTACAAAAGAATAAGTTTTTAAAACTATTAGATTTAACTATAGAAGAAATATTTGTTATTGATCATTTAAAATTTATTACATTAAAACCTATGATTTATGTTGTTAATGTTAGTCGAAATTCTCATAATAATGTATGTATAGAAAATATTTATGATTTATCAAAAAAACAGAATGCTAGTGTTTTAGTAGTTTTTATGGATTTTTTTCGCGGTAATTTTGCAAAGAATGATAAAAGTGAAAAATTTAAAGTCTTAGAATCAGATTTAGAGGAATCAGGTTTAAGTTCTATTGCTGCTCTTGGACACAAATTACTAAAATTGAAGACATTTTTTACTGCTGGGAAAAAAGAGGTTCGTGCATGGACAACGATTAGTGGCATTGAAATTTTCAAGTCAGTAAGGTGTATTCATACAGATTTAAGTAAAGGTTTTATTCGAGCTCAAGTAATTTCATATCCTGATTTTATACGATATGGAGGAGAAAAGAATTCTAAAAAGTTTGGAAAAATGAGAATCGAAGGAAGACAATATCATATTCATGATGGAGATATCATTCACATTCTGCATAAAATATAAATATATATTATTTCTTAAAAAAATGTTTTAAAAGATATAATAAATATTTACGTTTTTAGTATTTTGTATATAGAGAGCAGATATTTCTCTATATACATGTAATATTTTATTTTTTTAATAAAAATTTTTTCAGTATTGAAAAGTTAGGGCGAATATTATAAGATAAAATTGGTAATTTGATTCGATTCGATAATTCTTCTGGTAAAGATAAAGTTATTTTTAATATTTTTTCTACAGTATTTTTAAATTTAGATGGATGCGCAGTACCTAGGAATAACCCAAATTCATCATCTTTCAATTGAGCTTTTAATAAATTATATGCTATTGCTGCATGTGGTTCAGAAATATAACCTTGTTGTTTTAGATCTTTTAAGCTTTCTTCTGTTGATTTGTCAGAGACACTACCAAATCTTAGTTTGTTCAACGACCATTCTTTTCTTTTATATAATTCTTCTACTCTTGGCCAATTATTCGGTTGGCTGATGTCCATAGCATTAGAAATTGTTGATACAGTATTCTTAGGTAGCCATTTTCCTGTATTAAGAAATCTTGGAACTGTATCATTAGAATTAGTAGCAGCTATAAATGATTTTATAGGGAGTCCTAAGGATTTTGCTAGTAAGCCTGCAGTAATATTTCCAAAATTTCCACAAGGAATAGATATAACTAAATTTTTTTTTTGTTCATTAGTAATTAAAGAAAAAGCTTCGAAGTAATAGCATATTTGTGCAAATAATCTACTAATATTAATTGAATTAGCAGAGTTAAGTCCAATCAACTTTTTAAGTTCATAATCTTTAAATGCTTGTTTAACTAGATTTTGGCATTCGTCAAAACTACCGTTAACTGAAATAGTTATTATATTTTCTCCTAATGTACAAAATAATTTTTCTTGTAATTCGCTAATTCTTCCTTTAGGATAAAGAATTATTACTCTAACGTTTTTCATATTATAAAATGCATGAGCTACTGCTGCTCCTGTGTCTCCTGACGTTGCTGTTAAAATTGTTATGGTTTCATTTTTATCATGATTTAGAAAAGAAATGACTTGAGCCATAAATCTTGCTCCAAAATCTTTAAAGGCAAGTGTAGGTCCATGAAAAAGTTCACAACAAGATATGTTTTGTGAAATTGGTATAATAATTGGTGTGGTACAAGAAAAGGCTGAATTAACTTGTTCTTCTAAATCAGAAGCGCAAATTTCATCTCCTATAATAGTAGATAATATTTTACTACTTCGTTTTAAAAAATTCATTTCTAACAATTCTAAAAGTTCTTCACGTGGAATTACTGGTAGTTCTTTTGGAAAAAATAAACCCTGTTTTTTTCCTAATCCTAATTTTACAGCTGTAGAAAAATTAATTTCTTCTTTTTTATCTTTTAGATTATAAAGTTTCATATTTATCCTATTTGACGAGTACCTATAGCATCTAATTTACAAATATGTACAAATCCTTGTTTAGTTTGTAAGTAATTATCATTAAGCCACTTTTTTATATTTTTTGCAGTTTTTAAGTTATCAGAAATAGCAAAAATTGTTGGTCCAGATCCTGATATTCCACATCCTATAGCTCCTAGTTTTTTTATTTCTTTTTTTGTTTTTAAAAAATTAGGTAATAATTTAATTCGATATGGTTCAGCAATAACATCATTCATGAGTTGTGAAGCTAATTTTGGTTGCTCTGTATATAAGGAATGAATAAATCCAGCTAAATAACGACTATGTTTTATGCAAATATCTTTACTATATTTTGGAGGTAGTATTGTTCTAGCATCTGCTGTTGTTATTTTAACTCCAGGCCAAGCAATGGTCCACAACCAATTTTTAAATATTGGTAGTTTTTGACATATAATATTATTTTTATTAATTATCAATTGCAATCCTCCTAAAAAACATGGTGCGACGTTATCATAATGTATACTTCCAGATATTGAACCTTCTAAGTTTCCCATAAGGAGTAATAGTTCTGTTTTTTTAATAGGATAATTTAAGTATGTATTCATAGCAATAATAGAAGCAACAACAGAACAGGCGCTGGATCCCAATCCAGATCCAATCGGCATATTTTTTTCAAGAATAATAGTTATTGGAATATTTTTATTAAGAAAAGAACAAAAATAATTCCAACATTTCCAAACTATATTTTTTTGAATATTGGTTGGTAGTTGATTTGAAAATATTCCTTTACTTATTAAATTAAAAGTATTTGAAGGAACAATTGTGACAATATCTCCTAATAATGATCCATCTATTGGTTCAATTGCAGCACCTAATACATCGAATCCAACTCCTACATTTCCAATTGATGCAGGAGAGTAAATTTTTATCATTATTTAAACTCTTTTTATGATAGTATTCGTAATATATCGGAAAATACTCCAGCGGCAGTTACGTTATTTCCTGCACCGTATCCTCTTAATATTAATGGAATTGGTTGATAATATTTGCTATAAAAAGCTAATGCGTTTTCTCCATTTTTAATTTCGTATAATGGATCATTCTTGTCAACTTCATCTAATTTTACTTGACATTGTCCTCCTTTATTAATGATTCCAATAAATCTTAAAGTTTTTCCTAAAATTTTTGCTTTCCTTATTTTGTTAGAAAAAATTTGGTCTAGTTCTTTAAGTCGCATCATAAAATGAGTGGAATTTGAGATACAATTAAAGTCATCAGGTAATATAGGTTCAATTTTAATATCTTGTAGTTCTAAATCTAATCCACTTTCTCGAGCTAATATTAGCAATTTTCGTGCTACATCTATTCCAGAAAGATCATCTTTTGGGTTAGGCTCAGTAAATCCTAATTGTTGTGCTTGATTAGTAGCTTCAGATAGCAGTACATTTTCTTCTAATCGTCCAAAAATAAAAGATAATGATCCTGATAAAATTCCTCTGAAATGTATTAATTTATCACCAGAATGAAGTAAGTTTTTTAAATTTTCTATTATAGGTAGCCCGGCTCCAACATTTGTTTCATATAAAAATTTTTTATTAGAGCGTAATGAAGCTAATCTAATTTCTCGATAGTATTTTAAACTAGATGTATTAGCTTTTTTATTAGATGCAACTATGTTAAATCCGTTTGTAAGTAACTTAGGATACTGATTAGCTATTGTTTGATCGGAAGTACAGTCAATAATAATTGGATTAAGCAAATTATTATTTTTAGATAATTTTATTAAATTATTTATATCGAATAATTCAGTAGACATAGAAAAACTTTTTTTCCAGCTATTTAAATCAATTCCATCTAAGTTTTTAAGAAATATTTTTGAGTTTGCAATTCCACAAACTTGTAAATTAATATTTTGTGATTTCAACCGGTTTTTTTGCTGATTTAATTGATTAAGTAAAGTTTTTCCTACTCCTCCAATTCCAATTAAGAATAGCTCAATGACTTTATTATTATTAAATAAAATGTGGTGAATTATTTTAATTCCAGGTATAACAGAATCGTTTTTTACTACTATTGAAATAGAATTATTGGATGATCCTTGCCCAATAGAAAGTATATGTATGTTAGTTTTAGCTAGTGCTAAAAATATTTTAGAAAAAATGTTGTTTTGAATTTTTATTTTTGATCCTATTATAGATAAAATAGCTAATTTTTTAATTATTTTTATTGGCATTAATATTTTATTATTTAATTCTAATTTAAATTCGTTTTCTAATATATCATGAGTTTGTTGTACGTAATTATTAAGTATACAAAAATTGATATTAAATTCTGAAGAAGCTTGTGTAATTAATATTATCCAAATTCCACTTGAAGATAGAACAGACAAAATTCGTGATGTAATTGTAATTCTATCATGTATCCACGGTCCTGAAATATTAAACATAGCTATATCATTTAGATGAGCAATTCCTTTTATAGGCGTTGTATCGTCGTTAGGGTATTCACATATCATAGTTCCAATAGCATTTGGATTTGCAGTATTCTTAATTAAGCATGGAATTTGAAATTGAGCAATGGGGGCAATAGTTTTTGGATGTAATACTTTTGCTCCAAAATAAGATAGCTCCATGGCTTCTGTATAAGAAAGAGATTTTAGTAGCTTAGCATTTTCTACTTGTTTTGGATCACATGTATATATTCCATCTACGTCAGTCCAAATTTCACAAATATTTCCTTTTAAACACACGGATAAAATCGCTGCAGAATAATCAGACCCATTACGTCCTAAAACAACTAATTCGTTGTTTTTATTTCCAGCAATAAATCCAGCCATTAATATAATATGATTTTTAGGTATGTTGATTGAATTAATTCTTTTTTTAGAAGTTTGAATGTCGATAGTAGAATCTAAATAACTTCCTATTGCTAGAAGATTTTTTGTAGGATCAATAGTGGTAACATTATGAAACATAGATTTGAGAATATTTTTCATAATAGTTATAGATAACAATTCTCCACAACAAATTATTTTTGCACGGATGTTATCAGGACATTGATTTAATAAACTTATTCCATTAAAAATACTTTTTAACTTTAAAAATTTTTTATTAATAGTTTCTTCAATATTTTTGTATGGAAAATTATTTTTTTGTTTTTGTAGATCATAAATTAGCTTAAGTAATATATTTTTTATTAAAGTTATATTAGGCAATACGTTTTTATTTTTAATGGCTTGTTCAATTGTATCATTTAAAAAATTAGTAATTTTTTCAGGTGCAGACAGAACAACAGCTATTTGTTCTTTTTTAAAGCTATTTTCAATGATATTAGCTACAGATAAAAATTTTGTTGCGTTTGCAAGTGAAGATCCACCAAATTTAAGTATTTTCATATTTAGAGAATTTCCTAAAGTAATATATAAGAAAAGCCCACACTTGACGAAAGGGTAAGCTCTTTTTATACATGTATAGTTTAATTTCAACTAATTTTAAATATATTATTTGAAATAAATATATTTTTGAATAAAAATTATATATTTTAGTTTTTAAATAAAGAATTTTATCTTATAATAATTTTAAATTTAAAGCATATTTGAATTATTATTATCGTATATGATAAATTTATTACTTAATATATTATCATATCTATAATAAAATATTTTTATTTAATTAAATATGTACAATATTTAATTAAATATATTTTACATGATAAAAAAATATTTATCTTTGAATTTTTTTTAAATTACTATGATATAGTATAATGATAGTTTGGACATTAATTGTTAGTAATTTCATTAAAATTTTAATATGTTTATTGTGATAAAAGTAATATAATGAAAAATACCGTTCAGGTTATTATTTCTCAATCAGAATTACACGCACGTATTAATGAGTTAGGTAAAGAAATTAGCAAACGTTATCAAGATAGTAGTAATAAAATGGTTTTAGTAGGACTATTGCGTGGTTCATTTATTTTTGTAGCTGATTTATGTCGAGCTATTAATATTGAACATAAAATTGATTTTATGATTGTTTCTAGTTATGGAAATAATGTTGTTTCGAGTAAAAAAATAAAAATTTTAAAAGATTTAGACGAGAATATTTATCAGAAAAATGTCCTCATAGTAGAGGATATTGTTGATTCAGGATTTACTTTGAGTAGAGTGTTAAAAGTGTTAAAATTGCGTCAACCAAAATCTGTAGCTATTTGTGTTCTATTGGATAAATATGAATGTAGAGAAGTTAAGATTCATGTAGATTATGTTGGATTTCCTATTCATAATGATTTCATGGTAGGTTATGGAATCGATTGTGCTCAGTCTTATCGTCACCTTCCTTACATTGGAAAGGTAATTAAATCAAAATAACTTCAAACTTTTAAAATAAACAATACTAGAATATTTTGTTAACATAGAATTTACGTAATGTGTATTAATATAAAATTAGAGTGAAACGGGGAAAATCCCGTTCACTATAATATTAATTATACTATAAAAGAAATTATCCTAACATTTGTTTTTCTCTGATTTCTGCTAATGTTTTACAATCTATACATAGGTTAGCAGTAGGTCTGGCTTCTAGTCTACGTATTCCGATTTCTACTCCACATGAATCACAGTATCCAAAATCATTTTCTTCGACTTTTTTTAAAGTTTGTTCTATTTTATTAATCAATTTTCTTTCCCTATCTCTATGGCGTAATTCAAAACTAAATTCTTCTTCTTGTACGGCGCGATCAATGGGGTCTGGAAAATTTGTAGCTTTTTCTTGTATATATGGTTTTTTTTTAGGTATATCATTTTTTAATTGAGTAGCCCAAGCAAGAAGAATTTTTTTAAAGTGATTAATTTGCTTTGTGTTCATGTATTTTTCGTCTTTTGTATTTTCGTAAGGTTGTACTCCTGCCATAAATAGTATACTTAAAGAAGATCTTTTTTTGTTTTTTTCTTTTTGCATGATGTATGCCCTAAAATATGCTGTATTAAAAGTAAAATATAATATTATAATTTTTAATAAAATATTGTAAATTTAGTATATGAGTATTGTTTTATGTTACTTGCCTTTTTTGATATGTCGATAATATCAAAATATAAATTTATTGTAAATTTTATACTTTTTAAAAGTAAATTTTTTTATTATTTTGAGTAGAAGTTTTATTTTAGGTATTTTTAATTTCTATAAACAATCTTAAGATAATTTAAAATTGAAATAGTATTTTATACATTTTACATCTTTATTTAGAGTGATTTTTTGATGAACAATATAATTAATTATAAAAAAATTGCGTTAGGTATTGAATATCAAGGTACCAATTATCATGGATGGCAATATCAAAAATCTGTTTCAAATATTCAAGAAAAAGTAGAAAAAGCATTGTCAATTATAGCAAATCATACAGTTAATGTTTATTGTGCAGGTAGAACTGATACTGGTGTGCATAGTACTGGACAAGTAATTCATTTCTATACTTCTTCAATAAGGAATTATAATTCTTGGATTTTTGGAGTTAATCGTTATTTACCGAAAGATATTTCTATATTATGGAAAAAAGAAGTACCAGAGTTCTTTCATGCACGTCATAGTGCTTTATCACGTAGATATCGTTATATAATTTATAATCATAAGTATCGTTCATCTATTTTTTTTAAAGGATTATATAATTTTTATAAAAAATTAGATGTATTTAAAATGAATCGTGCTGCTCAATATTTAATCGGTGAGCATGATTTTACTTCATTTAGAGCTATTAAGTGTCAATCTGCTACTCCTATTAGAAAAATTATGTTTTTAAAAGTTTTTAGTATGCATAGGTTAGTAGTTATAGATATTACAGCAGATGCTTTTTTATATCATATGGTACGTAATATTGTAGGATGTTTAATTGAAATAGGTGTGTCCAAACATAATGAATTTTGGATAAAAGAGTTATTATTATCTAAAAATAGGAAACTAGCAGCTTTTACAGCTAAGCCTGAGGGTTTGTATTTAGTTCAAGTAACATATCCTAAGATTTTTAATTTACCTAACTCTTCTATTGGCCCATTTTTTATATATTAAAAACATAATGATGCAAGCATTATAAATGCGTTATTTATATTTATATATATTTATATATTAACATCATATTAAAATTTTTGTATATAAAACCTAAAAGGTTATTAGTAATGTATAGAGTAAATATTAAATTTAACATGTCTTTTTTAGCAAAAACATCTTTTTTATTATGTTCTTTAATTATAATATATGGACTTTTTTTGTATTTTAAAATTAGTTTTTTTATAAATGGAAAAATCTGGGAATTTCCTATATCAATATATAGTCGAATAATTACTCTAGAGCCTGGAAATCGTTATACCAAAAAAGAAATGGTTTCTATATTAAAAGGACTTCGATATCAGTATGTATCTATTTTAAAAGCTCCTGGAGAATTTCATGTAGAAAAAAAAAATATAACATTAATAAGACGGCCTTTTAATTTTCCTAATGGAAGAGAAGGAAAAGTCTTTATTAAATTACATTTTAAAAATAGAATATTAACAAAGATTGAAAATTTATCTAATAATCGTAGTTTTGGTATATTACAATTAGATCCTCAATTAATTACTATGCTTCATTCCCCGAATGGGGAGCAGAGGATTTTTTTGCCTATACGATATTATCCAAAAATATTAATTGATACATTGTTAGCTGTAGAAGATCAACATTTCTACAATCATGATGGAATAAATATTCATTCTATCATTCGTGCTTTTCTAACTAATGTCAGTGTTGGTTATACTGTTCAAGGTGGAAGTACTTTAACTCAACAATTAGTAAAAAATTTGTTTTTAACTAATACTCGATCATTATGGAGGAAAGTAAATGAAATATATATGGCATTAATTATGGATTGGAAATATAGTAAAGATCGAATTTTAGAATTATATTTAAATGAAGTGTATTTGGGTCAAGATGGTAATAAGCAAATTCGAGGATTTCCGTTAGCTAGTTTATATTATTTTGGTCGCCCTATAAATGAATTAAGTCTCGACCAATATGCATTATTAGTAGGTATGATGAAAGGAGCTTCTTTATATAACCCATGGAATAACCCTATATCAGCGTTACATAGACGTAATGTAGTATTATATATGTTATTAAAGCATAATATTATTAATAATAATTTTTATAACTCTCTTTTATTAAAACCGTTAAATGTTCAATTTCGAGGGAATGTTATTTCTTCTCAAACAGCGTTTATACAAATTGTTCAGAAAGAATTAAGAGAAAAATTAGGTGATAGAGTTAAATATTGGTCAGGAATAAAAATTTTTACTACATTAGATCCAGTATCTCAATTTTCTGCAGAACATGCAGTTAAAAATATTATACCTTTGTTAAAAAAAGAAAGAAATCTTAAAGATTTAGAAGCAGCTGTAGTTATTATAGATAGGTTTAGTGGAGAAATTCAAGGTATTTTAGGTAGTTCTAATCCTAAAGTATCAGGATATAATCGAGCAATTCAAGCGCGTCGTTCAATTGGTTCATTATCTAAACCCATAACATATTTAACTGCTTTATCTCAACCAGAAAAATTTAATTTGAATACTTGGATTGCAGATAAACCGGTTATTATAAAACTAATGAATGGAAAATTGTGGAAACCTCAAAATAATAATTTTAAATTTGTAAAAAAAGTGATGTTAATTGATGCTTTAGCATATTCTATTAATATTCCTACAGTTAATTTAAGTATGCAGTTAGGATTAAAAAAATTGATAAGAACTTGGATAAAATTAGGTTTAAATTATAATCAAGTATTAGAAATTCCATCTATATCGTTAGGATCAATTAATTTAACTCCTATAGAAGTAGCTAGAGTTTTTCAAGTTATAGCTAGTGGAGGTAATAAATCACGCTTATCTTCTATTCGTTCAGTAATTTCAGAAGATGGTGTGACATTATATAATAGTTTACCTCAATCAGAAAAAGTAACATCAATGCAAGCTGCATATTTGACTTTGTACGCAATGCAATCAGTAGTTAAATATGGTACAGCAAAACAATTAGGAACGTTATTTGAAGATGTTTATTTAGCAGGAAAAACGGGAACAACAAACAATTTAGTTGATAGTTGGTTTGTTGGAATTGATGGAAAGCAAGTAGTTATTATTTGGATTGGAAGAGATAATAATAAATCTTCGAAGTTATATGGATCTTCTGGTGCAATGCAAGTTTATCGTAATTATTTAAAACTTCATAAACCTCAACCTTTGATTTTAACTCTTCCTACAAATGTTAATATGTTTAGTATTAACTTTCAAGGTAATATAGTATGTAATGGCAATTTTGATAATAAAATTTATCGTTATCTACCAATATGGAATAAAAATGAAGTAATTTATTGCAATTAATGTTTATTTAATTAGTAAGATTTTTGTTTTGATAATTAATATAAGTAATTTTATATTTTATAGTTTTGATGAAATATATAAATTAACTTAATAATATTATTAAGGTGTTAAAATATATTTTTAATTTTAACAAGAATTAGACAATTATTTAATTTAAATATAACAAGTGTATTAAATTAAAATTTTAAATTTTATTAATGTTATTAATTGATTTTAATTTTAAATGTTTATAAGATTTACAATCTTATTATTTTAAATGAAAATTATTATTTAATTTTTATAAATTTTATATAAAGTTATAATGTTTTGATATTCTGTTTAAACTTGAGTATAAATGAATATGATAATTAAATTTTTTAGTAAATTATTTAGTAATCGTAATGATCGGATATTAGAACAAATTCAAAAAATAATAGAAGACATTAATAATTTAGAAAAAAGATTTGAAAAATTGTCGGATCAAGAATTAAAAAATAAAACTAAATTTTTTAAGCATTGTTTAAAAAATGGTTATGAATTGAATAGTTTGTTATCTGAATCATTTGCTGTAGTAAGAGAAGCTAGTAAGCGAGTATTTGGTATGCGTCATTTTGATGTTCAACTATTAGGTGGAATTGTATTGCATCACAGATGTGTTGCAGAAATGAGAACGGGTGAAGGAAAAACTTTAACAGCAACATTACCTGCTTATTTAAATGCTTTAGAAGGAAAAGGTGTTCATATTGTAACTATGAATGATTATCTTGCTCAAAGAGATGCTGACAATAATAAAAGTTTATTTAATTTCCTTGGATTAACTGTTGGTGTAAACATCTCGGGAATGTCTTCTGAGTTAAAAAGACAAGCTTATTATTCTGATATAACATATGGTACTAATAATGAATATGGATTTGATTACTTAAAAGATAATATGGTTTTTTATAAAGAAGATAGAGTACAAAGAGGTTTAAATTTTGCGCTTATTGATGAGGTAGATTCAATCTTAATAGATGAAGCTCGTACGCCATTAATAATTTCTAGAGATTTAGAAGATAGTTCTGATTTATATTGTAAAATTGATAAAATCGTCCATAAGTTAATACTTCAAAAAGAAGAAGACTCAGATATATTTTCTGGAGTGGGACATTTTTTAGTTGATGAAGAGCAACGTCAGGTAAGTTTAACTGAGAGAGGTTTGATAAAAATTGAAAAGTGGCTAGTTAAAGAAAAGTTAATAAAAAATGAAGAATCTTTATATTCGTCTAATAATATTGTATTAATGCATCATGTTATAGCTGCTTTGCGAGCTCATAACTTGTTTTTTAAAAATATAGATTATATTATAAAAAATAAAAATATAGTTATTGTAGATGAACATACTGGTAGAACAGTGGAAGGAAAAAGGTGGTCGGATGGTCTACATCAAGCAATAGAAGCTAAAGAAAAAGTAAAAATAAAAAGTGAAAGTCAAACGTTAGCATCAATTACTTTTCAAAATTACTTTCGACTATATGATAAATTATCAGGAATGACTGGTACTGCTATTACGGAAGCATCTGAATTAAATTCTATTTATAATTTAGATACAATTATTATTCCAACTAATCAAGTCATGATACGTAATGATATGCCTGATTTAGTATATATGACAGAATTAGAAAAGATAGATGCAATTATTGAAGACATTAAAAAGTGTATTAAAAAAAATCAACCTGTATTAGTAGGAACAGTGTCTATTGAAAAATCTGAATTAATTTCTAATCGCTTAGTGAAATTAGGTATTAAGCATAATGTTTTAAATGCTAATTTTCATTCTAAAGAAGCTGAGATTATTTCTCAAGCTGGAAAACTAAGAGCGGTTACTATCGCTACTAATATGGCAGGGAGAGGTACTGATATAGTTTTAGGTGGTAATATAAAATTTAATTCAAGTAAAACAAAAACGTTTAGTAAAGTAAAAATACAAAAACTTAAAGAGGAATGGAAAAGAGAACATGATCTTGTTTTAAAATCTGGTGGATTACATATTATAGGAACAGAACGACACGAATCTAGAAGGATTGATAATCAATTGAGAGGGAGATCTGGTCGTCAAGGGGATATTGGTTCATCTAGATTTTACTTATCTTTAGAAGATTCTTTAATGCGGATTTTTTCTTCTAATCGTATTATTAGAATTATGAGAACATTGGGAGTAAAGAATGGAGAAGCTATTACTCATTCTTTTGTAACTAAAGCAATTTCTAATGCTCAGAAAAAGGTAGAAAATCGTAACTTTGATATTAGAAAGCAATTATTAGAATATGACGATGTTGCAAATGAACAGCGTCGTATTATTTATCACCAAAGAAATTGTATAATTGATTCTAATGATATTAGTATTTTTATTAAAAAAATTTTTTGTAGCGTATTTACTAATGTTGTTAACAAATATATAAAAAAAAATTCGTTAAAAGAAACTTGGAATATCTCTAAATTAGAGTCGTGTTTATATAATAAATTTAATTTAGTATGTCCAGTTTTTAAATGGTTAGATGAAGATAACATGTTATATGAAGAAAAATTAATCAAAAAAATTTTAAAATGTGCAAACATAAGTTATCAACTTAAGCGAAATTCTATTGGATTAAATAACATAAATAAACTTGAGAAATCAGTAATGATTAATACGTTAGATATGTTTTGGAAAGAACATTTATCAGATATGGAGTATTTGAGACAAGGTATTCATTTAAGAGGATATGCGCAAAAAGATCCTAAACAAGAATATAAAAAAGAATCATTTTTAATGTTTTCTGCTATGTTAGAATCGTTAAAATATAAAGTAATTTCTGTTTTATTTACAATGAACTTTGATTTTAAAAAATAAAAAAATTTAATATATTTAAAGTTTTTTAGTAATGTTAAAATATTAAATCTTAAACGATATATTTTATATTCATAATAATTATTATTTAAATGTATTTCTTAAATAATTATTACATATTAATAAAATTATATTTTTTGATTATATTTATTAATCAAATATTAAGTTTTTAAATATTTATATTTATAACAATTGTTTAATATTGTTTTATGATGTTGTATCATTTTACTAGTTGTGTAGAATTATTAGCTAATCTCAAGTAATATGCATTTAATTTTTTAATATCTGCGTTTATAACGTGTATTGTATTGTTATTATTTATAATATCGTCTGCAATTAATAGACGTTCTAGACGAGTAGCTTGAGAAGAAATGATTGATTTTGCTTGAATTTTATTTATTTTATCTCGTTGTATGACTCTTTGA
Organism: Buchnera aphidicola (Floraphis choui); assembly: GCA_039830045.1. Classification (NCBI taxonomy): domain Bacteria; kingdom Pseudomonadati; phylum Pseudomonadota; class Gammaproteobacteria; order Enterobacterales; family Erwiniaceae; genus Buchnera; species Buchnera aphidicola. The sequence goes on from CP140044.1 coordinate 214,913, forward strand.
AATTGTTGTTGTATAGATATGTCAACTAGTAATATTCTATTTGTGTATTGATATAATTTCATTTCTATTAGTAAGGGTATAACCCATAAACACCATGGAGATGTTACACTTTTTAATTGTTTTTTCATTTTTTTAATTATTATAGGATGTAATAGTTTTTCTAACCATAATTTTTCTATTTTGTTAGAAAATATATAGTTTCTTAAAATTTTACGATTGATTGATCCATTTTTTTTTAATATTTTTGTTCCAAATTTTTTTATAATTTTATTTATTATAATTTGATCGTATTTCAAAATACTTCTTGTAATTATATCAGCATCTATAATTTCTGTTCCAATACTTTTAAATAAATTAGATATGGTAGTCTTTCCACTACCAATTCCTCCAATAAGAGCTACAATATAAGTCATACAATTTAGTCTTAGAATTGTTATTAAGTTGGAAAACTTTTATAAACATATTTTATTATGTATTAATAAAATTCATTGTAAACTAGTTTTTATAGAAATAAAAAATATTTTTATTTGTGATTAGAGATTATTAATTTATGCGTATTGAAGAAGATGTTAAATTAGGGTTTAAAGATGTTCTTATTCGCCCAAAACGTTCTATTTTAAAGAGCAGATCGCAAGTAGATCTTACTCGTAGTTTTATTTTTAAAAATTCTAGTAAAGTATGGACTGGTATTCCTTTAATTGCTGCTAATATGGATACTATAGGTACTTTTCGTATGGCTAAAGCACTATCATCTTTTAACATGTTAACTGCTGTTCATAAATATTATTCATATGCATATTGGAAAAATTTTGTTTGTAGTGTTTCTGATGCTGTTTTAGAGTATGTCATTGTTTCTACTGGTATGTCAGAAGAAGATTTTATAAAATTAAAGAAAATCTTTTCTTTATCTTCTAAATTACAATATATTTGTATAGATGCAGCAAATGGTTATACTGAAAAATTTGTTTCTTTTTTAAGAAAAGTACGAGAGTTTTTTCCAGAAAAAATTATTTGTGCGGGAAATGTAGTTACTGGAGAGATGGTTGAAGAGTTAATTTTATCTGGTGCTGATATAGTGAAAGTAGGAATAGGTTCTGGGTCTGTATGTACTACGCGTATTAAAACTGCTATAGGATATCCTCAACTATCCGCCGTCATTGAATGTTCAGATGCAGCTCATGGCTTAGGTGGGCAGATAATAAGTGATGGAGGCTGTATTGTTTCGGGAGATATAGCTAAAGCATTTGGAGGTGGGTCGGATTTTGTTATGTTAGGCGGAATATTAGCAGGTCATGATGAATGTGAAGGATTAATTCTTAAAAAAAATAAAAAAAAATATATGATTTTTTATGGTATGAGTTCTAAGCCTGCGATGGATCGTCATATAGGAGGTGTAGCTGGATATAAAGCTGTAGAAGGAAAGGTAGTAAAATTATTATTTCGTGGTTCAGTAGATAAAACCATACGTGATATTTTAGGAGGTCTTCGTTCTACATGTACTTATGTAGGTGCGTCTAGATTAAAAGAATTAACTAAGCGTACAACGTTTATTAAAGTTTCTGAACAGGAAAATGGAATATTCAATGATCAAGAAATAAAAAATTGAATTTTGATCAAAATTAATCAATCAGTTATATTACAAGGTATATAAAGTAGTTTTGTTTTAAAATATTTTATCGTTTTATCACTATTTTTATAATATTTATAAATATATGAAAGTTTAATTTTAAAATATTTGAATTTTTATATTTTATTTTTATTAGGTATTAAAACTTATAAATATGTTTAATTTTATTTTTATATATTTTTCAATAGCTGTTAGTTGATTAGTTCTTAGTTAGTCTATTTTCAATTACATTATTGGAATTTTAAATTATTAAAAATTTTAAGTAAAATATATTAATACCTTAGTTTTATCATAATTATAAAAATTTGAAAGTTAACTTATTAGTATAATTTATGAGAAATATACATATGACAGAGTTTTTGTTTAATGATATTGACCCTATTGAAACAGATGATTGGATAAAGGGAATTGAATCAGTAATTCGTGAGGAAGGTATTGAACGAGCTAGTTTTATTGTTAACTCTGTGATTAAGAGATTAGAACAAAAAAATATAAAGGTTATAAAAAATAAGATAATTAGTGATTATATTAATACTATATCCGCTTTAGAAGAGCCGCTATATCCAGGAAATTTATCTTTAGAATGTAAAATATGTTCTGTAATAAGATGGAATGCAATAATGATAGTACTTCGTGCATCTAATAAAAATTTAGATTTAGGTGGACATTTGTCCTCTTTTCAATCATCAGCTACGATTTATGAAGTATGCTTTAATCATTTTTTTCGAGCTAATAATGAAAAAGATAGCGGTGATTTAGTTTACTTTCAAGGACACATTTCTCCAGGAATTTATGCTCGTGCATTTGTTGAAGGAAGATTAAATAAAGAACAGTTAGATAACTTTAGACAAGAGGTAAATGGAAATGGTCTTCCTTCTTATCCACATCCAAAATGTATGCCTAATTTCTGGCAATTTCCTACGGTATCTATGGGATTAGGGTCAATATGTGCTATTTATCAAGCAAAATTTTTGAAATATTTGCAAAATAGAAATTTAAAAAATACGTCTAATCAAAAAGTATATGCTTTTTTAGGAGATGGAGAAATGGATGAACCAGAATCAAAAGGAGCTATTTCCATTGCTTTTCGTGAAAAATTAGATAATTTAATTTTTGTTGTAAATTGCAATTTACAACGATTAGATGGCCCAGTTATAGGAAATGGAAAAATTATCAATGAATTAGAAAGTATTTTTAAAGGAGCAGGTTGGGAAGTTATTAAAGTAATATGGGGAAGCGAATGGGATACATTACTAGAAAAAGATAAAACTGGTCAGTTAATTAAATTAATGAACGAAACTATAGATGGGGACTATCAAACATTTAAATCTAAAAATGGAGCTTATATAAGAAAATATTTTTTTGGAAAATATAAAGAAACAATGAATTTAGTCAGTGATATGACTGATGAACAGATTTGGAACTTAAATAGAGGGGGACATGATTTTAAAAAAGTTTATGCAGCTTTTAAAAAAGCAAATTCTATTTTAGAAAAACCAGTAATAATATTAATGCATACAGTGAAAGGTTATGGCCTTGGCAACGTTGCAGAAGGGAAAAATACTGCTCATCAAATTAAAAAGATTAGTATACAAGAAATACGTCATATTCGCGATAGATTTTGTATTCCTGTAAAAGATGAAGACATTAGTTCTCTTCCTTATGTTTCTTTTAAAGTAAATAGTGAAGAGTATAAATATCTTCATTGTAAGAGAAAACAGTTAGGAGGATATCTTCCTGTTCGTCTTTCCCGATTTACCGAAAAGCTTAAACTTCCAAGTTTAAATGATTTTAAAATGTTATTGTTAGAACAAAAAAAAGAAATTTCTACTACTATAGCATTTGTACGTATATTAAATATTATTTTAAGAAATATTTTTATTAAAGAAAGAATAGTTCCTATTATTGCTGATGAAGCACGTACATTTGGAATGGAAGGATTGTTTCGACAAATAGGAATTTATAATATAAACGGTCAAAAATATGTTCCTCAGGATAGAGAACAATTTGCATATTATAGAGAAGACCAAAAAGGTCAAATTTTACAAGAAGGAATCAGTGAGTTAGGTGCTTTTTCTTCTTGGTTAGCAGCAGCTACTTCTTATAGTACTAATAATTTTCCTATGATTCCTTTTTATATTTATTATTCTATATTTGGATTTCAAAGAATAGGTGATATATGCTGGGCTGCAGGCGATCAACAGGCTCGAGGATTTTTAATAGGTGGTACTTCGGGAAGGACAACATTAAATGGAGAAGGGTTACAACATGGAGATGGTCACAGTCATATTCAGGCATTAACTATACCAAATTGCATATCATATAATCCTGCGTATTCATATGAGCTTGCAGTGATTATTCATGATGGATTAAATAGAATGTATGGTGATGTACAAGAAAATATTTATTATTATATTACTACTTTAAATGAAAACTATATGATGCCTGCTATGCCTATAGGTTCAGAAGAAGGTATTTGTAAAGGAATTTATAAATTAAAAAGCATAGGAAACACAAATGTTAAAGTTCAGTTACTAGGTTCAGGTTCGATTTTACAATGTGTTTGTAAAGCAGCGTTAATTTTGCTTAATGAATATAACGTTAGTTCAGATATTTATAGCGTAACATCTTTTACTGAATTAGCTAGAAATGGACAAGATTGTGAAAGATGGAATTTATTAAATCCAAAATCTAAAAATAAGAAGATTCCTTATATTACAAAAATGTTAAATAATTTACCAGTTGTTGCTGTTACTGATTATATGAAAATTTTTGCTGAACAAGTAAGAGCATATATACCTGGAGTAAGTTTTCGTGTATTAGGTACAGATGGTTTTGGACGATCTGATAGTAGAAATAATTTAAGGAATTACTTTGAAATTAATGAATTTTATATAGTTATTGCTGTTTTATCGGAATTAATAAAATTTAATAATTTTGATGAAAAAATTATTATTGATGCAATCGATAAGTTTGATATAAATGTCAGTAAAGTTAATCCAAGGCTAGCATAAGGAGATAAAATGGATATTGAAATTAAAATTCCTGATATTGGTTCAGATGCAGTAGTAGTAATTGAAGTGTTAGTTAAAATAGGAGATATAGTAAAAAAAGATGATCCTCTAATCACCGTAGAAGGGCAAAAAGCATCAATGGAAATACCATCTACAAATTTTGGAGTTGTAAAGTCTATTTTCGTAAAAGTAGGACAAACAGTAAAAATTGGATCATTAATTGCTTTAATTACATTATTAAAAGATGACAATCAATTTAAAAAAAAGAATAACGGTTGTTTAAATAATAAAATACTTAAAGTAAAAATTAATCGTCCTGATCACGAGTTATTAGAAGAGAATAACTTTAAACCAGAATTATTAGTTCATGCAACTCCTGTTATTCGAAGATTAGCTAGACAATTAAATATTAATTTAGAGAAAATCGTAGGTAGTGGTAGAAAAGGTAGAATTACTAAAGAAGATATTGTTTCTTATACAAAGCAAGTATTAATAAGGAAAGAACGCAATTTTTCTATGCAAAGTCATTTAAAAAATCATGTTAAGGATTATTCTAATAAGATAAATAATGATACAGAATTACATTTAACTAATATACAAAAAGCATCTGGTAAGAAATTATCTAAAAGTTGGTCTATTATTCCTCACGTAACGCAATTTGATGAGTCGGATATTACAGATTTAGAAAAATTTCGTACAAAATATAATTTTGAACTACATAAAAATAATATTAATTCTAAGTTAACTATATTAGTTTTTATAATGAAGGTAGTAGCAAAATCATTAAAAGTTTTTCCTAAGTTTAATAGTGTTTTGTGTACTGATGTTAAAAAAAAATTGATATTAAAAAAGGATATTAATATTGGAATTGCAGTGGATACTAAAGATGGATTATTAGTTCCTATTATTAATAATGTTAACAATAAAGATTTAGCAGAACTATCACTTGAATTAAGTTTGATATCTAAATCAGCTAGATCAGGAACTTTAGATATATCAAGTATGATAGGTGGAAGTTTTACAATTTCTAATTTAGGTGGAATTGGTGGAACAGGATTCACACCCATTATAAATTATCCGGAAGTAGCTATCCTAGGTATTTCTCAAGCTTTAATAAAACCATATTGGAATGAAAAAAAATTTGAACCACGTTTAATGTTACCATTATCATTGTCTTATGACCATCGTGTCATTGATGGAGCAGAAGCGGTTCGATTTATTACTTTTATTAAAAAAATGTTGTCAGATATTAGATTGTTAACTGTATAAATTAATTAAAAATTATTTTTATAAAATAATATATTTTATTAGTAGTTTCATATTTAATATGAGGTTATAATATTGAATGTAATGAGTTTAGAATATTTTGTTATAACTCAGTTATATATGATAATTATTTTAAATAGGTAAAAGTATGTCATATAAAAAAATATATACTCAGGTAGTAATTGTTGGATCTGGTCCTTCAGGATATTCTTCTGCATTTAGGTGTTCAGATTTAGGTTTAGATACTATCTTAATAGAAAAACATAAAAATTTAGGTGGGGTATGTCTTAATGTGGGTTGTATTCCATCTAAATCATTATTACATATAGCTAAGGTTATAAAAGAATCAAGAAATTTATCTGACATAGGTGTAAATTTTTCAAAACCTATGATTGATATAAAAAAAATATTTCAATGGAAAAGTAAAATTGTTGACGATCTTAGTTCTAATATCGTAAATATGGCAAATAAACGTAATGTAAAAATTGTTTTTGGAATTGCTAAATTTTTAAATAAAAATAGTATACTTGTCGAAGGAGAACAAGAAAAAATTATTATTTCTTTCGAAAACATAATTTTAGCGGTAGGTTCTTATGCTAGAAAATTATCTTATGTCCCTTCTAATGATCATAGAATATGGGATTCTACTACTGCATTATCTATTTCTAGTATACCAGATAACTTATTAATTATTGGTTCAGGAATCATTGGTTTAGAAATGGCTACTATTTATAGTGCACTAGGTTCGCGAGTTGACATTATAGATAATTCTCGTAATTTACTATCTCATTTAGATCGAGATATAGTTAGTATGTTCTCTAATGCAATTAAAAATGATTTTAAAATTTTTTTAAATTCTGAAATTACAAAAATCGTACCTAATGAAAAAGGTTTTTTAGTTTCAAAAAATACTGAAAATAACGTTCAAGATACTACACTATATAATGCTATTTTAGTATCAGTAGGAAGAATACCTAACTTAGATTTATTAGATATTAATAAAATAGGATTAAATTTAAATAGTTATGGCTATCTTGAAGTAGATGATAAGTTACGTACTAATGTACCTAATGTATATGCTATTGGTGATGTTACAGGTCAACCTATGTTAGCACATAAAGGAATTCACCAAGGTCATATAGTTGCTGAAATTATTTCTGGAAAAAATCATTATTTTAATCCGTATGCAATGCCGTGTATATTATATACTGACCCAGAAATTGCTTGGGTAGGTATTACGGAACAAGAAGCTATTAAAAACAATATAAAATATGAAAGTTCAGTTTTTCCATGGAATGCTTTAGGACGAGCTATTTCTTCAAATTATTCAAGTGGAATGACTAAATTAATTTTTGACGCAAAAACAAAAAAAATTATAGGTGGTTCTGTAGTTGGAAATAATGCTGGCGAATTATTGGGAGAAATTGGGCTTGCAATTGAAATGGGTTGTGATGTAGAAGATATTGCACTAACTATACATGCACATCCTACTTTATATGAGTCAATAAGTTTATCAGCACAAATTTTTCAAGGTACAATTACTGATTTAATTAACTTAAAGAAAAATCAAAATTAATTTTTTTGATTAATAATTGATATTTAATATTATAAAATCATGTTGTATAAGATATAACATTTTCACAAATGTATAACGTTATAAATTAGTATTTAAAAAATGTTTTTGTTTAAGTGTTTAAACTTAAAGAATTTATTAAATAAAAAATTTTAATGTCAGTCAAATTTATATTAAAATCATTTTTTAATTACATCGAATTTCTTAAAAATAATTGTTTAATCATATTTTTTTATATATATTGTTTAATAAATCTTGAACAACATTTGAACATCGTTGTGATGCTAAGTCAATAAATTTTTCAAAGTTCAATTTAGAATTATTATCTGAATAATCGGATATAGATTTAATTATTAAAAAAGGTTTTTTAAATTGGTAACATACTTGAGCAATTGCTGTTGATTCCATATCTACGGCGATTGCTGTAGGAAAATTTTTTTTTAAAATGTTTTTAGATGCTGTATTATTAATAAATGAATCTCCACTTATTATAAGATTTTTTTTATAGTTAAGCTTAGATTTTAATACGTGTGTTTCAGTAAATTCTATCATGTTCTTATTTATTGAGAACAGTTTAGGAAAATTTTGAATGTGTCCTAGTTTATAACCAAAAGCGGTAAGATCCACGTCATGATAACATGTACTATGAGGTAGTATTATATTTCCAGGTATTAATTTGTCGTCTAAGCTTCCAGCTGTTCCAATATTAATAATTAAATTAACTTTATATATGTTTAATAATATAGTACATGTTGTACTAGATGAAACCTTCCCAACTCCTGACTTTACTAATATAGTTTTTATATTGTTTAGTCTTCCTGAATAAAATATTTTGTTATATACTATTTTTTTTTGAAAATTTTTAATTTTTTTATATAAAGGAATAATTTCTTTATCTGTAGCACCAATAATTCCGATAATGACATTTTTTTTAATTTTCATATTTATTTAAACATTTTAAAAATAATTTGTTATTAAATACTAAAGGAAGCTCCGCAACTACATGTAGTTTTTGCTTTTGGATTAAATATAATAAATTTTGAACCGTTTAAATTTTCTAAATAATCTATTTTCCCTCCGATTAAATATTGAAAACTAATGGGATCAACAATAATAGCAACACCTGATTTAGTAATAATTATATCGTCTTTATTTTTATTTTTATCAAATTTAAAATTGTATTGAAAACCACTACATCCACCTCCAGTAATATAAATTCTTAATTTAAGATTAGATGTTTTTTCTTTTTTAATAATTCGATCAATTTGTTTAATAGCTTTTTCAGAAAAAGATAAAGATATTTCAGTATCACGCATCATATATTATACTCTAAAGTTTAAAAAATATTTATTTATTTTTAAATTCAATGTTTTAATAATTTTTGAATATAGAAATAAAAGAGTTTATTTATCTGCTTAATGTAGATATTTTAATGTATTTATAAGTATACTTAAACATATTACTGAGTATATTTTAAATATTTAGTTTAACTATCTGTTATAAAATATAGTTAAAAATTTTATTTAGATCTTTTCCTCAAAAAAGCAGGAATATCTAAGTCATCTATATTATCTTTTTTTAATAATGTATTAGTATTATTTTGGATTTTATTTTGTTTTGTCTTAATTATGTGTTCTTGAACGTTTGAAAAATCATGATGGACGTGTTCAAATTTAACGGGTGATTTTTTAAAATGTGTATTTTTAGTAAGATATGTATCTATAGATGTTTTTTCTATTCCAATCCCAGTAGCTACTACTGTTACTCGTAAGGTATCATTCATTTTTGTATCTAAAGACGTCCCAATTACTACGGTAGCATCATCTGAAGCAAATGATCGAATTATATTTCCTATAGTTTCAAATTCATCTAGTTTCATATTTAATCCGGAAGTAATATTTACTAATACTCCTTGTGCTCCAGATAAGTCAACATCCTCTAATAATGGACTAGAAATAGCAATTTCTGCTGCTTCTTTAGCTCTATTATCTCCAGAAGATATACCGGTTCCCATCATAGCATATCCCATTTCAGACATTATAGTTCGTATATCAGCAAAATCTACATTTATTAATCCAGGTTTAGTTATGAGTTCTGCTATGCCTTGTACTGCCCCTTTTAGAATGTCATTTGCTGAACTAAAAGCATCTAATAAAGAAATTCCTTTATTTAATACTTTTAATAATTTATCATTAGGAATGGTAATTAATGAATCGACGTATTTCGATAGTTCTTCTATACCCTGATCTGCATATGCCATTCTTTTTTTACCTTCGAAATTAAAAGGTTTAGTAACTATCGCTACTGTTAAAATTCCTAGTTCTTTTGTTATTTCTGCAACTACTGGAGCTGCTCCTGTACCTGTTCCTCCTCCCATCCCAGCTGCTATAAACACCATATCTGCGCCTTCTAATATTGATCTTAAATTTTCTCTATCTTCTTCAGCTGCATCGCGCCCGATTTTGGGATTAGCTCCAGCTCCCAATCCTTTAGTTATATGATTGCCAATTTGTATAGTTTTTTCTACTTCTATTTTTCGTAAAGCTTGTGTATCTGTATTAATAGCAAAAAATTCTACACCTTCAATTTGCTCTTGAATCATATTTTCTACTGCGTTACCTCCACCTCCTCCTATACCAATTACTCTAATAATTGCGTCATTATTTTTTTCTACAGGTTCAAACATAAATTTATATCCATTGTTAATTTTTGTATTATTAAAATTCTTTTTTTATCCAATAACTGATATATTGAAACCATTTTTTAAAAATATTTTTAGATATATTATCTTTTTTTTGATTTTGAAAGTGTTCTTTACCATAATACAATAATCCTACTGCAGTAGAATAGTGGGTTTCTTCAATATTGTTTATTAGACTACTAATTTTTTTTGGTTGACCTATTCTTATAGGCATATTAAATATTTTTTTAGCACTATCTTTTAAGTTTTTTACTTTAGACGCCCCACCAGTAAATACTATTCCTGCTCCAAATGTATAGTGACTATTTGATTTTTTAAGCTTTTCTTGTATATTTAATATTGTTTTATTTATTAAACTTAATAATTCAGTATATCTTGGTTCGATAATTTCTGTTAGTACGTTTTGTTTAAGTGTTTTTATAGAATTATTGTTAATATTAGATATTTCTATTTTTTTGGGTTCTTTTCCAGTATCTACAGTTTCTATTGCATGTCCATATTGAATCTTTATTGCTTCAGACTTGATAAAAGGAATATTGAATGCGTAAGATATATCATTAGTTACGGTGTTTCCAGCATATGGAATTACACAACTATATTGTAATATTCCGTTTGTATATATGACGATATCTATTGTTCCGCCTCCAATATCTGCCATACATACGCCTAATTGACGTTCATCTTTTGTTAGTATTGCCTTACTAGAAGCTAATCCCGAAAAAATTACTCGATTAACTCTTAATCCGCATGTTTCTACTGCTTTAATAATATTTTTTTCTATTTCAGAATGACATGTAATTAAATGAACCTTTGCTTTTATTCTTTTTCCTGATAGTCCAATTGGATTTTTTATTCCTACATGTTTGTCTATAGAATATTCTTGTGGAATAATATGTAAAATATGATGTTCGTTACGTATTCGTACACATTTTGCAGTATGTATTACGTTATTTATATCTTCTAACGTTATTTCATCTGAAGATATAGGAACAATTCCTATTTCGTTTTGACAGTGAATGTATTTGTTAGATAATGCTAAGTATACAGAAAAAATTTGACAATCTGCCATATTTTCAGCTTGACTAATAGATTTTTTTATACACTTTATGATTGATTTTAAATCGTTTATTACTCCTTTGTTAATTCCATACGATGGGCAAATACCTATTCCAATGATATTAATAATACCGTCTACTAAAATTTCTCCTACTAAAGTAACTACTTTAGTAGTTCCAATTTCTAGTCCAACTATTAAGTTTTTGTCTTTTTCTTTAATCATAATTCGACCTATTTAATTATTTCCATTCTATTGCTATACCTGATTTATATCGTAAATCAATACGTTTTATTTTTTTTCTTTTTACTTTTTCTTCGTTTTCTAAAATTTTCCAAATATATGTTAATTGTTTCAATTGTGAAATATTATTTATTTTTCCTAAAATGATTACAATATTTTTTTTAATGATTAATTTCCATGTATGTTGAGGTGTTATTGAAATAGATTTTAGTATGATATTATTTTCTTGAAGTATATTTTTCACTGTATTATAATTACTTAAGATTTCTTCTTTATTGCTTTCTGGTCCATAAAAATATAAAATTTTACTAATATTTGATTTTTTTTTTAAAGTATTAGATAATGTTTTGTTTTCATTTAATATATATTTATCGTTCCAATATGCGATAGGCGTAGTATTTATGATATGTATTAATATTTTGTCAGGCCATTGTTTTTTAATTGTAACTACTTTTACAAAATAAAATGCTTCTAATTTGTTTTTTATATCAGTTTCGTATGGAGAAAAGTAATTATATGATTTTTTTAATGAGAAAATAAAGTTTCTTATTGCTTTTTGATTTAAAGAGTCAAATGGTCCTGTGATTATTACATTAGATAATTTTTTTTTTGAGAATTGTTTTGATAATTTTATTAATATAAAGTTATTAGTTATTATAAAGATAACTAAAAGTAGTATTATGATATACTTTAATGGAATTAATGATTTTTTAAGATATAGTTTATATTTCATTTTACACATTGTATTATGTTAAAATTTTAGTTGATCAATTGTAAAACTTTTGAAACTAATGATTGCAACGATATTCCAGCTTGTTTAGCAGCTATAGGTATCAAACTATGCTTTGTCATACCTGGACATGTATTCATTTCTAATAGCCAGAAATTATTGTTATTATCCATCATTAAGTCAATTCTTCCTAACCCTGTACATCCAATAGTATTCCAAGCTTTTTTTACTATTTTAATTAGTTCTAGTTCTTTACTTTTTTTTAATCCACTAGGGCAAAGGTATTTTGTATTTTTAGAAATATATTTGGATGAGTAATTATAAAAATTATCATTTGGATGTATACGAATAATAGGAAGAGTTTTTCTATCCAAAATTCCAACAGAATATTCTGATCCATATATAAATTTTTCAATAAGTATATTATTATCATACTTAAATGCTTTCATACATGCATGATATAAAGAATTATACGAATAGATTAATGATATACCTATACTAGATCCCTCGGTATTTGGTTTGATAATTAAAGGCAATCCTAATGAGCGAATGTTCGTTTTAAGTGTATTTTCAGCTGTTTTTTTAAATTTTTTTATATTTATGAAATAATAAGGAACAGTAGGTAAATTAACACTATTCCATAGTAATTTTGTTCGCATTTTGTCAATAGAAATTGCTGACGGTAAAATTTTACTTCCTGTATATGCTATATTTAGGTATGTTAGTGTTCCCTGTATAGTTCCATCTTCGCCTTCTTTACCATGAAGAGCAATAAATGCTTTTCTAAATCCTTGACGATATAATTGGGTGATAGGAAAGTATTTTGTATCTATAGGATACGCATTTATTTCAGATTTTAATAAGTTATTTAATATGTTTTTTCCAGATAACAAAGAAATATTTCTTTCTTTAGATGTACCACCAAGTAACACAGCTATTTTTTCAGTCATAAAATTATTTCTTATTTAATCTTTTAAGATGTTTAATAATATAGTTATTTAATATAATATTAATATTTCCAGCACCTTGTATTAGAAGTAAATCATTACCTGAGAGCTTTTTAGTTAATGTCATAAATATTTCGTTATAATTAGGTATAAAAGTAATTGTTTTTTTATATTTATAAAGTTCATGATATAAAGAAAGACTATCTGATCCTATAATTATATTTTCGTTAGCAGAATATTCTTTTAAAATCAGTAATTCATCTGTTTTTAATAACACTTTTTTAAATTGTTCAAATAAATAGTAAGTTCTCGTATATCTATGAGGTTGAAAAATCATTATTAACTTTTTTTTTGGCCAACCAGATTTTGAAGTATTAATACTAGCTAGAATTTCATTAGGATGATGTCCATAGTCTTGAATGATAGTAATTACATTATTTTTTTGTAATGAATTATCAAATAAAAACGTTCCACATGGTTCAAATCTTCGTTTAACTCCTTTAAAATTTTTGAGTGATTTAATGATGTTAATATCACTAATCTTTTTTTGAGTAGCAAGTGCTATTGCTGCCGTTGCATTAAGAGCATTATGTTTTCCTGGAATATTTAAAATAATATTTAATTTTGGTTTATGTTTTCTTATTATTGTAAAACAGCTAGAAAATTTTTTTTGTTTATATTGTTCTATTCGTACGTCGGAATCTATACTAAACCCATAAGTAATAATATTACGATTTATTTTTGGAATTATTGTTTTAATATTTTTGTCATCAATGCATATGATAGCTGTTCCAAATGAAGGTAAATTATGAATAAATTTAATGAAAGTTAGTTTAAGATTGTTAAGGTTTTTATGATAATTTTCTAAATGATCATTATCGATATTAGTTAATATAGATATAATTGGTTTTAAATATAATAATGAAGCATCACTCTCATCTGCTTCTATTATATAATAAGGACTTTTTCCTATTTTAATATTACTGTTAATACTTTTTACGTATCCTCCATTAATAAGTGTTGGATCTAATTTACTTTCAAAAAATATGTTAAAAATTATTGCGGAAGTAGTAGTCTTTCCATGTGTTCCAGATACTGCTATTCCGTATTTGTTTTGTATTATTTTTGCGAGAATTTCGCCTCTTGATATTATAGGGATTTTTAAATTTTTTGCTTGTACAATTTCGGAATTGTAACATGGAATTGCACTAGATATTACTACAATGTTTGCTGTTTCAACGTTTTTTTTAGAATGATTAAAAAATATTTTTGCTCCTAAATTAATTAGTTTACTTGTAGCATTATTAGATACTATATCTGAACCGCTTATTATATATCCTTTTCTTAATAGAATTTCAGCTATTCCACTCATTCCTATTCCACCAATTCCTACAAAATGAATACGATTCATGTTATGCATTATATTAGTGAGAAAATTATATTGTTTAGTTTTATTTTTTTCCATAGTAGTTTATATAAGATTATTCTTTAATGTTTGTTAACAAAGTATAAGAATATGTTTTTAGTATATATTAAGTGTGCTTTCAATTACATTAACAATGTTCGTAGTAGAATTTGTATTAGATTGAGAATATAGATTTTTTGCCATTTCAATAATTTTTTTTCTATTTATTGTACTTAAAATTTCAACTATTTTATTAGTACTAAAGTAGTTCTGTTCTATTATTATTGCTCCTCCTTTTAATTTTAACGGATAAGCATTCCAATATTGATGCTTATCTTTATGAGGAAATGGAATGAATATAGCTGGTAATCCGATATATTGAATCTCACTTACTGTAAGCGCTCCAGAGCGACAAATAATTATATCTGCCCAATTATATGCTTTTGATATATCTTTAATAAAAGTAGTAATTTTATATGGATAAACTTTAAGTTTTTTGTAGTATTTTAATGTTTTGTCTTTATTGTTTTTTCCTACTTGGTGCCAAAATAAAATTTTACTTTTTAAGTTATAAATGGTTTTTGGTATTATATAGTTAAATATCGTTGCTCCTTGACTTCCACCTATAACTAATATTCTGAGTGGGCCTTTTCTGTTTTTAAAACGGTCATTTGGATTTGGTAAATTAGTAATTTCTTTTCTCAATGGATTTCCCACTGTTTTTGCGTTTAATATTGTTTGTGGAAATGCTTGCATAATTTTAGTTGATAATTTAGATAATATTTTATTAGATAATCCAGCAGTTCTATTTTGTTCATGAATTAACAATGGTATTTTATAAAGAAAAGATATTAATCCACCTGGAAGAGAAATATATCCTCCCATTCCTAATATTATATCAGGCTCTATTTTTTTTATAATTAACTTAGCTTGATATAAAGCTCGAAACATTTGTAAAATATATTTAATTATGCTAAAAAAATTTTTTTTTATTGCATGTATATTAATAAATTCAATAGGAATTTTGCTTTTAGTAATTATTTCAGCTTCGATTCGATGAGGAGTACCTAACCAAAATACATTCCATCCTTTTTTAATTAGTTCATTAGCAACAACTAATCCAGGAAAAATATGTCCACCAGTACCTCCTGCCATGATTATTATTTTTTTTTTGTTCATTTATATCCTTGATAAAATTTATTTTTTATCCGCGTTTCAAAGTCTATTCGAAGTAATATAGCAATAGAAATAGAAACAATTATTAAACTAGATCCGCCATAACTAATTAGTGGTAAAGTTAAACCTTTAGCTGGTACTATTCCAATAGTAGTTCCAACATTAATTAATGTTTGAGATATAAACCAAATTCCGATCGAAAACGCAAAATAACCAGAAAAAACGTTATTATTTTTTAATGCTTTTTGTCCAATATTTAATGCTCGAAAAGAAATAAACAATATCATAAAAAGTATAATACAAGCTCCAAGATATCCTAGTTCTTCACCAATTATTGAAAATATAAAGTCAGTGTGTGCTTCAGGTAAATATTCTAATTTTTGTATAGAATGTCCTAGTCCAACTCCAAAAATATTTCCTCTACCTAGAGCCATTAGAGATTGTGTTAATTGATAACCTGTGCCAAATGGGTCTTTCCAAGGATCCAAAAACGATAATATTCGTTCACTTCGATAAGGTGTAATTGAAATTAGTATGGTAGTTATTATCATTCCTATAAATATTATAGGTATAAATTTCCAAATTTGTGCTCCAGTAATAAATAATAGAGATAATATAGTTAAAAAATAAATTACTACCGTTCCTAAATCTGGTTCTTGTAATAATAATATTGATATAATACATATTATTCCTAAAGGTTTTAAAAAACCTAAAAAACTATTAATAATTTCATTATGTTTTCGTGATAAGTAATCAGATAAATAGCAAAATGTAGCTAATTTAGATAATTCAGCTGGTTGCACGTGTATAAAGCTTATTTTAATCCATCTGAGAGAACCATTAACTGGAGTACTTATTATTAAAACTAGTAATAGTGTAATAATAGAAAATAGAAAAAATTTTGCACTATGTACCTTCCAAAACAATATAGGTATTTTAAGAAATATATTCATTAAAAATAATCCTAGTATTAAGTATAAAATTTCTTTTTTTGTAAAAAAAAATAAGTCTCCATATTTATGATGAGCTATTGGCATAGAAGAAGAAGTAACCATAATTAATCCAACTAATAATAGAATTATAGTGCACCATACTAATTGTGAATCGTATAATTTATGATGATAAACAATTTTTTTGTTTGTTTTTAAAGTTTTTTTAATTTTATTTAATAATAAAGTTTTAAATTTCATCTATATAGCTCGTGTATTAACTTTATAAATAAATTTCCACGTTCTTGAAAATTAGAAAATTGATCTAAACTACTACAACCAGGAGATAGCAAAACTATATCTCCTGGTTGTACTACTTTTGTTATACAATACATTACATTATTTAATGTATTTAAGCGTACTGATTTTTTAGGACATAATTTAAAGAGTATATTTTTGCTTTTTCCATAACAATAAATAATTATTTTTTTATTTTTTAAATAAGGTATTAGTGAAGAAAAATTTTCTGACTTTCCATCTCCTCCTAATATTAACCTTATTTTCCCTTTTACGTTTGGTAAAATATTATTAATAGCTGCTTTTGTACTTCCGATATTTGTTGATTTAGAATCATTAATCCATTTTATGTTGTCTTTTTTATGTATTAATTGAAATCGATGTGGTAATCCTAAAAAAGTTTTTAATGCTTTTAAACTAATTTTAATGTTTATTTTCAAATTATGAACTATTGCTAATGCAGATAATGCGTTAACATAATTATGTTGACCTGATATTAATAACTTGTTAGAATTCAATAATTTTTTTGAGTTATAACATAGCCAAATATTATCATGTATTTTTTTTAAATTATATTTTCCTTTATTAATTCCAAATGTAATATAATGTTTTTGTTTATATTTTACATTAGACAACAAGTTGTCTTCTAAGTTTATAATAGTAAATTTTGCATTATTATAGATTTTTAATTTTTTTTGTATATAATCATTAATTCCTAATGGATATCTATCCATATGATCAGAACTAATATTAAGTATAATTGCAATTTTAGCTTTTAAGCTAAAAGTAGTTTCTAATTGAAAACTAGATAATTCTAATATATAGAATTCTGAAGGATAGTTTAATATATTTAATGCAGGGACTCCAATATTACCACCTACATGTGCTTTAAATCCAGCTAGATCTAGTATGCTTTTTACCATCATGGTTACTGTGCTTTTTCCATTAGAACCAGTAATAGCAATAATTGGAATATTAGTTTCTCTAACAAATAATTCAATATCTCCAATAATTTCAATACCTATTTTATTAGCGTATACCAATGCTGGGTGTGATAATGCTATTCCAGGACTTACAATAATTAAATTAGATTCTTGAATCCAGGTATAATTTATTGAACCGGTATGATAATTTATTTTTTTAAATTGTATTATAGTTTGGATATATTTTGGATTTATGACAAAATCTATTATTTTAGGATAAATATTCCGTGATATAAAAAATTTTAAACAGGAAATTCCTGTTAATCCCATTCCAAAAATTAATATTTTTTTTTATTATAATTATACATTTTAATGGACCTTAAATATTAAAATAAGACCTAATAGTGTAAATATTAAAGAAATAATCCATACTCGTACTATCAATCTTGGTTCTGGACAATCCTGTAATTCATAATGATGGTGTATGGGTGTCATTTTAAAAAATTTTTTCTTTGTTAACTTAAAATATACTATTTGGATAATTACTGATAAAGCTTCGATAACAAAAATTCCACTCATAACACAAAATATTATTTCTTGGTGCAATAATATTGCTATAATTCCTATTACTCCTCCTAAAGGTAGAGATCCAATGTCTCCCATAAAAATTTTTGCTGGATAAGTATTAAACCATAAAAATCCCAATCCTGATCCTATTATAGCTGAACAAAAAATCGTTAATTCGCTAATGTTAGGTATATATATAATATTAAAATATTGTGCATAATGTAAATTTCCAGAAATTAATGATAATATATATAGTCCTAAAGTTACGAAAATTATAGGAACAATTGCTAATCCATCTAATCCATCTGTTAAGTTTACAGAATTGCTAGTACCTACTAATATTAAATATGATAAAAATACATGTATTATACCAATATTTATTGTAATATTTTTATTCATTGGATAAATAACTTGAAGAATGAAGTTATTTTGGTTATCATAATAAATTATGATTATAGAAATAATTGAAATTACAGATAGAAATAAAAATTTCCATTTAGATGGTAATCCAGTAGATGTTTTAAAGTAAACTTTTCTATAATCATCTATAAATCCTACTAACCCGAATCCTATTAAAATTATTAATGTGTACCAAATATATATATTTGATAGATTAGACCATAATGTAATAGATATAGTAATAGATAATAATATTAGTATTCCTCCCATAGTAGGTATATTTTTTTTATTATAATGAGTTTTTGGACCACAATTTCGAATAGTTTGATAAATTTTGTTTTTTTTTAAAATTTTAATTAAATATAATCCAAAGATTAGAGAAAAAAATAATGATGTAAACAAACTAATAATAGAGAAATAGATTAAGTATGGTAATTTGTTAAAATTTTCGCAAAAAAAATATTTAATAAAAAGTGTGATCATGATTATATTCCTGAACTAATTTATTTACTATTATTTCTAATTTTTCACTTCTAGATCCTTTTATTAAGATCGCTATTTTTTTATGTAAATATATTTTTTTAAATAGATTATTCATTAGTTCATTTAATGAAGTATAATGTTTTCCTTTTTTACTATTTATACTTATTTCTTTACTTAGTTTTCCAATACTCATAACTTCATTTATTTTAGAAGCATGCATAGTTTTTCCAATTATTTGATGATATAAAATATTCATTTTTCCAAGTTCGGACATATCGCCAGCAATAAAAATTGTGTGACCTGGCATATTTTCTAAAACTTTAATTGCTGCTGTCATTGATCCAACATTAGAGTTGTAGGTATCATTGATAACAATTTTGTGTTTATTTAATTTAATAACTTCTAATCTTCCACAAATCTTTGGAATTTTAGATAGCCCAAGTTGAATAAATTTTAAAGGAATTTTTAACGCTACTGCTATAGCGGTTGCAGCTAGAGCATTAGAAACATTGTGTAGTCCTAATAGAGGTATATTAACATTTATCTTTCCATATGGAGAATGTAACAAAAAAGAAGAACCTGTATCACTTAAAGAAATATTACTTGCAAATAGTTGACTTTTTTTATTAATTGAAAACCAAATTATATTTCTATCTTTTATTTTTTTTTTCCATTGTTTCCAGCAATGGCTATCTGCATTTAATATAGCTGTACCTGTTTTAGGTAGTCCAAAAAAAATTTCTTGTTTTGCTTTAGAGACCCCCAGCAAAGATCCAAATCCGTCTAAATGTGAATGATAAATGTTATTTATTAATACAATATTAGGTCTGGTTAATTTAGTTGCGTATAAAATTTCTTTGAAATTATTTGCTCCAATTTCAATTATAGCGTATTTATGTAATAAATTGAGATTTAGTAGAGTTAGTGAAACTCCAATATTATTATTTAAATTTTGAAATGTTGATAAAGTTTTTCCACAAGTTTTAAATATAGTAGTAGCTATTTCCTTAACAGATGTTTTTCCAGATGACCCAGTCAAAGCAATAATTTTAGCATTACTTTGTGTTCTAACCCATAGTGCTATTTTTCCTAAAGCTATAGTAGTGTTTTTTACAACTATTTGTGGTGTACTGATATTAAGTCTTTTTTCTAATAGTATTGCTATAGCTCCTTTTTCTATGGCTTCATGGATAAAATTATGTGCATCAAAGTTTTTTCCAATTAAAGCAATGAATAAACATTGTGGATGTATGTTTTTTGAATTAGTACTAATGGAATTGCAAATTAAATCATATTCTTTGTTAAAACTTTTATTGTGTAAAACCCCGTTTGTAATTAAACATAGTTGCTTTAGAGATACTGAAATCATATCTATTATTCCAATAGTTGTTTAATTGTTACATGATCAGAAAAATAATAAATTTTATTTTTTATAATTTGGTATTCTTCATGACCTTTCCCTAAAATAACAATATAATCATCAACATTAGCATGGGTTATAGAAAATTGAATTGCTTTTTTTCGGTTTAATATAATGTGAATATTTTTTTTGTGTTGACATCCTTTTAAAATGTCTCTAATGATTTCTATTGGGTTTTCATTTCTGGGATTATCATTAGTTAGAATTATTGTATCAGCTATATTTTCAGCCATTCTTCCCATTAAGGATCGTTTTGATTTATCTCTATCTCCTCCACATCCAAAAACGCACCATATTTTATTACGACATATTTTTCGAATAGATTGTAATGCATTTTTAAAAGCATCTTCATTATGTGCATAATCAATTACAATAAATGGTTTATTTGGAGTTTTAAAAATTTGCATTCTTCCATGAACATTTGTTATTTTTTTGCATGTATTTACTAAGCGATCAAATGGATATCCTAGTTCTAATAAAGCAGCTAGAGCTAATAGCAAATTGATAATATTAAAATGTCCAATTAATTTACTTTTTAATACTCCTTGCCCCCAACTAGATTTAAAATAAATATAATTTATATGTGTATTATGTATAATATGATATGAATGAATCCATTTCTTAAAAGACAAACAATTAAAATTTTTGTTTATACTTACTGCAATAACTTTTTTTTTATTTAACATTTTAACTAGATTGTTTCCAGTACAATCATCTATGTTTATTATGAATTTTTTTATTTTGTTTTGAGTAAAAAAATTTAATTTTGCTTGTATGTAGCTTTTTACAGTTTTGTGATAATCTAAATGATCTGATGTAACGTTTGTGAGTATTGCTATAGAAAAACGTAATTTTGATATTCTATTTTGTACGATTCCATGCGAAGAAACTTCCATAGCAATTGTTCTGATATTATTAATTGACATTTCATGTAAAAATTTTTGTATATTTATAGAAGATTCAGTTGTATTTTTAGATGGTTTTAGATTATTATATATTCCATTTCCTAAAGTACTCATAATTCCTATTTTGTAGTTTAATAGATGACCCCATTGAGAAATAATGTTGGTTACAGTGCTCTTTCCATTAGTTCCAGTAATTCCGATAAGTGTTAAATTTGTATTAATTTTATAATATCTACTTGATATTTCAAATAAATATTTAGATAATTTAAAAAAACTAATTATTGGAATATCATTTTTTATATATATTATATTTCCATGATTTTCTTTTTTTTTGTTTCATAGAGGATAGCTTTTGCTCCATTTTTGATAGCTTTTTTAATAAAAATCTTTCCATGATATTTAGTTCCTTGTAGAGCAAAAAATAAATTTCCTGAAGTTGCTTCTTTGCTATTGGATGTTATTCCAGTTATTTTATGTGATTTCATTATGTTTATCCAAGGTTTTAATAAATTTTTTAAATTTTGTTTCATGTTTTTATCCGTAGTTTATATTTTAGTAAATGTGTAAATTATCAGGTTTTACATTAATTGTTCTCAATACAAAACCCATAATTGAACTAAATACTGGAGCAGATATTGTTCCTCCGTAATAATTTCCTGCTCTCGGGTCATTAATCATGACAACTAAGGCAAATTGTGGGTTACTAATAGGAGCAATTCCTACAGCATAAGCAACGTATCGATTGATATATTTTCCATTTAAATCAGTTTTTTTTGCAGTTCCTGTTTTCACTGCTACTTTGTATCCTTTAATTGCTGCTTTTACTCCTACACCTCCTGGTTCAGTAACTGATTCAAGCATATTCAAAACAATTTTTACTAAAGGTTTAGAGAATATTTGTGTTCCATTAATTTTTTTGTTGATTTTAATTATAGACAGTGGTTTGTATAATCCATATCTACCAATAATTGTATAAACATTAGCTAGTTGTAGTGGGGTAACCATTAATCCATATCCAAAAGAAAATGTTGCTTTATCTAGATTAGTCCAATATTTTTTTTTTGGATATTTTCCACTTTTTTCTCCTATTAATCCTACATTAGTAGATTTTCCTAAACCGAATCTAGAATAAATATCGGTTAAGGCAGATGCTGGCATTGATAGTGCTAATTTTGATACACCTGTATTACTTGACTTTTTTAAAATATCAGTAATAGATAATTTTTCATGGTATGACACATCGTGTATTGTATGTTTATTTATTGTAAATGGAGTGGTATCGACTATAGATTGTGGAGTTATTATTTTTTTTTGCAAAGCTTTCATAATTACCATAGGTTTAACTGTAGATCCAGGCTCAAATATATCAGTAATAGCTTTATTACGAATTAATTCCATAGATACTTTTTTTAGGTTATTTGGATTATAAGTAGGACTGTTAACCATAGCTAGGATTTCTCCAGTTTTAATATTAGTTAAAATAGCTGTTCCAGATTGGGCTTTATTGAAGTTAACAGCATGACTTAATTCTCGATATATTATCGTTTGTAGTTTTATATCTATACTTAAATTTATATCGTGTGGTATACTTTTTTTAATTAATGAAATATTTTCAACAACATTTCCAAATTTGTCTGTTCTTATTTTTCTCTTACCTGGAGTGCCTGTAAGAATTGTATTAAAACTTTTTTCTACTCCTTCAATTCCTATTCCATCTATATCGGTTAATCCAATTAATTGCGAAATTAATTTACCGGATGGATAATATCTTTGAAAGTCTTCAATGATATATATTCCTGGTAAATGTAGTGTTTTTATGTATTCTCCAATTTCTGGACTTACTTTTCGAGCTAAGTATGTAAACCTACTATTTTTAAAATGATTAATTTTGTATATAATTTTTTTTAAAGGAATAGACAATACTTGTGATAATGCTTCCCACTTTTTATTTATAATTATTTTTTTTTTAGAAAAAATAGTTTTGGATCAATACAAATAGTGTTTGCAGGTATACTTAATGCTAATAAATTTCCTGATCTATCTCTAATTATTCCTCTTGAATTTGGTTCTAATTGTGTTCTAAATGATCGTGTGTCACCTTCTTGTGTTAGTTGCTTAGCTTTAAATAATTGTAATATAGTTATTTTAAATAAGGTTATAGCAATAGAAAAAATAATTATACTAAATAAAATGATAAGTCGATTATTAAATTTATAATTTTTTTGTCGAAAGTGCGTAAATTTTTTGTTATAAATGATGTACTTCATAAGCGTGAAAACTTCCTAATATATAGGTAGAGGGCTATTGTAAAATAATATTCTCTTGAGATGGATCAAGAAACGTCATATTCAA
This sequence comes from Buchnera aphidicola (Floraphis choui), assembly GCA_039830045.1. NCBI lineage: Bacteria > Pseudomonadati > Pseudomonadota > Gammaproteobacteria > Enterobacterales > Erwiniaceae > Buchnera > Buchnera aphidicola. The sequence goes on from CP140044.1 coordinate 238,924, forward strand.
TTTTTCTATAGCATATTTTTCAATCCTGCTATGAGAAGTTAATAAAATTTTTTCTAATATTAAATTATTCCATTCTGTTTTTATCCTTTTTTCAACCGTATTTAATTGTTCTTCTTGTGAAATTAATAATCTTGTTTTATGAATTATAGTAACTATTGATATTGCAGAAATTGTAATCATTAGTAGTAAAATTAACACTTTTTTATGAATTGTCATTAAATCATTTAAAATTATTTTAGATAAAGTATAAGTATCATTTTTCATTGGTTCATCGCTTTTCAGAAATCCTCAAAATTGCACTACGTGATTTTGGATTATTTTTAACTTCGGTTTCTGTTGGTATAATTTTATTAATAATTTTTAATGATATTTTTTTTAAATTACATATTTGTACTTCATTTATAGCTATTCCAGTTGGAATAAATGGATATTTACTATTTTTAATTAGAAAGTTTTTAACTATTCGATCTTCAAGTGAATGAAAGCTAATAATTGCTAAACGACCTCCGGGAGCTAATATTTTTAGTGCATATTTTAAAGCTTTTTTAAGTTCAATAAGTTCTTCATTAATATGTATCCTAATAGCTTGAAAGGTTTTTGTAGCAGGATTTTTATTACGTTTTGGAACGATATGTTTTATAATATTAACTAATTCATTTGTATTAGTAATAGGTTTAATTTTATTTTGATAAACAATGCTTTTAGCTATCTTTTTTGCGAAGCGTTCTTCTCCAAATTCATATAATACTTTTGAAATAGATTTTACGTTGGATTTTTTAAGCCATTCTGATGCTGTAATTCCCTCGTTTGGGTTCATACGCATGTCCAGTGGTCCATTTAGTAAGAAAGAAAAACCTCTATTAGAATTTTTAATCTGAATAGATGATACTCCTAAATCTAGGAGTATTCCATCAACTTTTTTCTTTAATGACATCTTTTGAAAATTTTTTAAAACATTAGAAAAATTTCCTGGAATAACTTGCATTCTACGATCTTGTATTGTACGCGCTATATTAATAGAAAATGGATCTTTATCAATAGCATATAGTTTACCTTTTTGATCTAGTTTTTTTAAAATTTCTTTTGAATGCCCTCCGCATCCAAATGTACAATCAATATATATTCCGCCTTTTTTTATGTTTAAATATTTAATTGTTTCTGTTTTTAAAACAGGAATATGAGTATAATGTATAAAGTTCATAATTTTAACTTAATATTGTTTTTTTAATTATATGCTTTTTAATATCTTAAAAACGAATATTTTAGTATAACTTAAACTATAAGATATATATTTATTATATTCAAAATTTTGTTTTATAGTTTAAAAATTTATTAGTCATTTTAGTTAAACGCAAATTATAATAATTAATTTCTAGAAATGCTTATAATTCCTGAGCGAGAAATTTCAATAATTTCAGATATATCTCGTATAACTGCTAAATATGAGTCTAATTTATTGCTAGTTCCAGATAGTTGTACGGTATAATGTAAAGATGTTACGTTTACTATTATTCCTTGAAAAATGTCCGTAATTTGTTTAAGTTCTTTTCGGGTATTACTTGTAATACTTTTAATCTTAATTAGTATAATTTCTCGTTCTAAGTAATTTTCGTATTCTATTTCGGTAACTTGTAAGACGTCTATTAATTTGTGCAACTGTTTTTCAATTTGTTCAATTACTTTTTCGTCTCCCTTAGTTTGTATTGTCATTTTAGATAAGGATGGATCTTCTGTTGGTGCTACTGTGATGCTGTCTATGTTATATCCTCTTTGTGAGAATAAGCCTATTACTCTTGATAATGATCCAGATTCATTTTCTAACAAAATAGATATAATTCTTTTCATACAGAATATTTGTCATTTTTTCTTAATAGCATACTATTCATTCCACCATCACGAATTTGCATAGGATATACGTGTTCAGAAGCATCAATAGTTATGTCAATAAAAACTAAATGTCCTTTATTTAATTGTTCTAAAGAAAATTTTAATTTTGTTTCTAGATCCTTAGGATTACTAATCGAAATTCCTATATGACCATATGATTCAGCTAATTTAACAAAATTTGGAAGTGATTTCATATAAGAATGAGAATGTCGACCTGAATAAATTATATCTTGCCATTGTTTTACCATTCCTAAAGATCTATTATTTAAATTTAATATTAATATTGGTAATTTATATTGCATAGCTGTAGATAACTCTTGAATGTTCATTTGAATACTGCCATCACCAGTAATACAAATAACAGTTTCTTTTGGAAGCGCTAATTTAACTCCTAATGCTGCTGGTAATCCAAAACCCATGGTTCCTAAACCACCTGAGTTAATCCATCTTCTAGGTTTACAAAAAGGGTAATATAACGCTGCAAACATTTGATGTTGTCCTACATCTGATGTAATATAAGCTTTTCCTTGAGTTAATTTCCAAATAGTTTTGATAACACTTTGTGGTTTAATATTTAGATCATTTTTATTGAATCGTAAGCTTTTGACATTTTTCCAATTATTAATCTTTATCCACCATTTTTTTAAACAATAAAATTCTTTTACAAACATATTATCGTCTATAAATTGTAGCATTTGTTTTAAGATATATTTTGCATTTCCTATAATTGGAATATGTGCAGTAATAGTTTTTGATATAGATGTAGGATCAATGTCGATATGTATAATTATGGCATTTGGACAATATTTGTCAACGTTATTAGTAGTTCTATCATCAAATCTTACTCCAATTGCTAAAATTGTATCTGAATTATGCATAGCCATATTAGCTTCATAAGTACCATGCATTCCTAACATTTGAAGGTTTTGAGGATGATTTCCAGGAAATGCTCCTAGAGCCATTAATGAAGTAGTAACTGGAATATTTAATTTTTCGGCAAATATTTTTAGTTCATTATAACTATTTGAACTAATAACTCCTCCTCCTGCATAAATAATAGGTTGTTTTGCTAATTTTAAAGTATCAATAGCTTTTTTTATTTGTTTAAGATTTCCTTTAATTATTGGATTATAAGATCGTATACTTACTTCGGTAGGCCATACATATGGTTTTTTGTTAAGTGGATTGAGAATATCTTTTGGAAGATCGATAACAATTGGACCAGGACGACCACTCGATGCTAACCAAAATGCTTTTTTAAAGGTAATAGGAATATCTTCTGTTTTTTTTACTAAAAAACTATGCTTAACTATTGGTCGTGAAATTCCTATCATGTCACATTCTTGAAATGCATCATAACCTATTAGATAAGATGCTACTTGTCCTGATATTATTACTATAGGAATAGAATCCATATATGCTGTGGCAATGCCTGTAATAGCGTTAGTTGCACCAGGACCGGAAGTAACTAGAACTACTCCAACTTTTCCAGTAGCTCGCGCATATCCATCAGCCATATGAGTTGCTCCTTGTTCATGTCGTACTAGAATATGTTTAATTTTATTAGTAGATTTTAAAGAATCATATATATCTAGTACTGCCCCTCCGGGATATCCAAAGATATGTTTAATACCTTGGTCGATCAGTGATTGAATAACCATTTCAGATCCTGATAACATTTCCATTTTTTCTCCAATTACTGCTTTCATATTTATTTCAGATATATTTTATGCATATAAGTTGTATATATTTCAAAATTTTTATTTAAAAGATAAGTTCACTTTTATTTTCCACTATAAATGTAATATGAATTTATGATGTTAAATTTTAATTTATTGATTTATGATAAAATGTTTGTTTTTAAATGTAAATCGATATGTTTTAGTTTTATATTTAGAAATATTTTTTAACAATGTATTTTTTAAGTATTTTATATAATTTTTGTTAAAGATGAACGAAATTTAGGTGAAACCCATGTAAATAAAGTAGATTTATATTTTTTTATTAAACACACGGCTAATTTTTCTTTGATAGCAAGTTTTTTAGCTTGTTCAAAACCTAATATCATTAAACCTGTGTCCCATGCATCTGATTCTAATGCTGATTTTGCAATTACACTAACTGAAACTAAATTTGTATCAGAAGGTTGTCCTGTAATAGGATTAAGTAAATGTACAATTTTTTTTCCTTCTAAATAGTAATAATTTCTATATGTTCCTGATGTACTAATAGCATCATTGTATAACTTTACAATCATATGGATTTTAAATTCTGAGTCAATTGGTTTTTGAATGGCAATTATTTTAGGGTTAGATAAGTTATTTTTAGTATGAGTAACGATCGCACCTCCGACTGAAATAGTATAATCTTTTATTCCTTTTTTTTGTAATAGTTTTCCTAAATGATCTGCAATAAAGCCTTCTCCTAAGGTTGATAAATCTAATACTACGTTTTTTATATTTTTTTTGAGATAATACTTTTCATTTTTTTTACTAAGTGTTATATGTTTTAATCCTGTTAATGCAAGAGCGTGTTTGATTATTGGTGGCTTTGGAGTAAAATTTGGGAGTTTTTTTGGCCCAAAACCCCATATATTTACTAATGTTCCTATAGTAATATCTAAAGCATTAGATGTTTTTTTTCCTATTAATAAAGCTGTTTGAATAACTTTTGCTAAGTTTTTACTAATATGTTTAGGAATAGTACTTTGATAATTATTAAATTTTGAAATACTAGAGTTTTGTTCCCAAAAAGATAGTTCTTGGTTATCATTATCAAGTTGCGTTTTAATTTCTTTTATTAATATTTTTTTATCTATGTTCTTGGTAAGAAAATTTATCTTCCATATTGTTCCCATAGTTTTTCCAGATAAATAAACCATTTTATAGTGTTCTGTTGTATATATATTTATGTGTAATAATATAAGTAAAAAAAAAATGTATTCTTAAATAATATTTTCACTGTTTTCGCATGTTTTATAATAAATTTTATATTAATATGTATGGTACGTATGATAACTTTTAAAACACAAAACAAAATTGATAAGTAAAAGTTTTAATTAACATTGTTTAATTTGTTATTGTATTTCATAAAATGTTAGTTTCTATATTGTATACTAACATATATAACTTTATTTATTTTTATGCTCTATATATATTTATTGCGACATATTGTGTTGTCGTATTGAATTATAATAGTAAATATGGTTTTCATTAAAATTGTACTGTAGATTCAATTTTAATTTAAATATGAGAAAAAAATGAAAATTATAAAATTAGCAGTACAAATGTTTTCTTTATTAACTGTTTTATTTTTAAATGTAGGTTTTTCTTGGAATTCGTCCCCGTCTTTAAATAATTCTATACGTTTAGAATCTATAAATCCAAGTTTAGCTCCAATGTTAGAAAAAGTTATGCCTTCTGTAGTAAGTATAAATATTGAAGGTAGCACTGTTGTTCGGAATTCTTATACTCCTCATGGGTTCCAATCGTTTTTTGGAAACCTTTCTTTATTTTGTAAAAAAGAATTATCATTAAAAGCATTTCCGATATGCCAGGAAAAATTTCGTGCATTAGGATCAGGAGTAATTATTGATTCGAAAAAAGGATATGTAGTAACTAATAATCATGTTATTGATCATGCTAGTAAAATTCAAGTTCAGTTAAGTAATGGAAGTCAGTATAATGCTAAAATAGTTGGTAGAGACCCTCATTTTGATATAGCTTTAATTCAACTAGATGAAAGTGAACATTTGCAAGAAATAAAATTTTCTGATTCTAATTCGTTAAGGGTAGGAGATTATGTTATTGCAATTGGTAATCCTTTTGGATTAGGTGAAACTGTTACTTCAGGAATTGTTTCTGCATTAAATCGTAACGGATTAAATATTGAAAATTATGAAAATTTTATTCAGACTGATGCAGCTATTAATAAAGGTAACTCTGGGGGCGCATTAGTTAATTTAAAAGGAGAATTAATTGGAATTAATACTGCAATTTTAGCTCCAGAAGGTGGAAACATTGGAATAGGATTCGCGATTCCAGCTAATATAGTTAAAAGTTTAATTAATCAAATGATAACTTATGGTCAAGTTCATCGCAATGAATTAGGTATTATGGGTACAGAGTTAAATTCCGATTTAGCTAAGGTTATGAAACTTAGTGTAAATAAAGGAGCGTTTATTAGTCGAGTTTTATCGAAATCGTCTGCCGATATTGCAGGAATACAGCCAGGTGATGTAATTGTATCTTTAAATAAAAAACCAATTTTTAGTTTTTTGGAATTACGTGCTGAAATTGCTTCTTTACCAGCTAATACTAAAATGGAACTGGGTGTATTAAGAAATAAAAGTTTTAGATCTGTAATAGTAGAGTTAAAATTGCATGTAACAAATAAAGTTAATTCTGTTAATTTGTATTCAGAAATTGCAGGAGCTGAATTTAGTAATTACCATGTAAATGGAGAGACAAAAGGAATTTATGTTGAAAATGTTAAGAAAAATTCAGCAGCCTTTCATATTGGATTAAGAAAAGAAGATGTTATTATTGGTGTTAATAAACATTCTGTACCATCTTTAGATGTTTTTCGAAAATTACTTCGTTCAAAGCCAACAACATTAGTTTTTCATATTAAGCGTGGAAATGAAATTATATATTTAGTAATGCAAGAATAGTAATTTTAACCTACCTATAAAATAATAAACATGTTTTATTTTTAGGTAGGTTTGATATCTATTGATTTTTATAAATTTTTAAATTGAAATAAATAGATAATTTTGTATAAATTAATCAATATCCCTCAGAATTTGATTAAGTTTTATTTTTTTTAGTGTTTTTTCATCAACATTTTTAACAATAATAGCACAGTAAAGATTATAATCTCCATTTTTAGATGGTAAGCTACCTGGAACGACTACAGATCCTTTTGGAATTTTTCCATAAGAAATAGTTTTTTTATTTCTATCATATATTTTTGTACTTTGTCCAATATATACTCCCATAGAAATAACTGACCCACGTTCAACAATTACTCCTTCTACAATTTCGGATCTAGCTCCAATAAAACAATTGTCTTCTATTATTGTTGGATTATTTTGCAATGGTTCTAATACACCTCCTATTCCTACTCCTCCAGACAAATGAACGTTCTTTCCTATTTGAGCACAAGATCCAACTGTTGCCCAAGTATCTATCATCGTTCCTGAATCAATGTATGCTCCTATGTTTACAAAAGAAGGCATTATAACGGTATTTTTCCCAATAAAAGAACCATATCGAATTGATGCTGGAGGCACTATTCTTATTTCGTCTCGAACGAAGTGTTTTTCTTGATATTGTGAATATTTTAATTTTATTTTGTCGTAATACTGTATGTTATTATTGATAATAAGATGGTTTTTGTTTATACAAAAATAAAGCAGAATAGCTTTTTTTATCCATTGATGAGTAAACCAATTTTCTTCTATTTTTTCTGAAATTTTTAATATACCTTGATTTAGCATTGATAGTACTTGATTAATCGCATTGGTAATAGAAATATCAACATTTTTGAAATTTATGTTATTTTTATTTTCGAAAGTACTTTCAATTATTTTTTTTAAATTTTTCATATTAAATTATAATTTAATTTTATGTTAGTAAAAGATAATAGTTTGATTTTAATATAGACATATTTATTAATTTTCAAAATTCATATAATTTTTAGAGGCAATTATTAAATATTTTTGGTATTGTTTCTTCTTTTTGTATTGTTAACACTTCACATCCTGTTTCATTTACTAAAATAGTATGTTCATATTGTGCGGATAAGCTATTGTCTTGAGTTTGTACTGTCCATCCATCGTTCATACATTTTACTTTACAACTTCCTGAATTTACCATGGGTTCTATTGTAAATGTCATACCTGATTTTAATATTATGTCTTTACTATTGTAGTAGTTGTGATGTAGAACTTGAGGAGGTTCATGAAATTTAGTTCCTATCCCATGACCACAATATTCTCTTACAATAGAAAAATTATGTTTTTCTACATATTTTTGTATAGTTTTACCAATTTTATTTAGGTATATTCCTGGTTTTATTTCATACAATGATAAATATAAACTTTGTCTGGTTACTTCACATAACAACTTTCCTAATGGTGTTGGGTTTCCAACAAAAAACATTTTAGATGCATCTCCATAGTATTGATTTTTGATAATTGCAACATCAATATTAACAATATCTCCACATTGCAATTTATTTTTGTAATTAGGAATACCATGACAAACAACGTTATTAACAGAAATACAAATAGATTTAGGAAATCCATGATATCCTAAACAAGCTGGTTTTGCTTGTTGTTGATTGATTATATAATTATGACAAATAGAATCTAATTCTCCTGTAGAAATATCAGGTTCAATATATTGTTCAATCATTTCCAAAACTTCTGCTACTAGTTTGCTTACTGCTCGCATTTTTTGTATTTCATTTTGTTTTTTAATAGAAATAGTACTCATAGTATTTATATATTAGTTTTTATATATGTAATTATAAGTGTTTTTAAAAGAATATATATTATTAGATAATTATATCATTTAACACAAGTGTGTTTTATTATTTTGATAGAAAATTAATTTTTTGATATATTTAGAACTATTTTAATATTTTCATTCATATATGCTATCTTATAAATTTATTGCCAAAATATTTTACAGATATAGAGTATTATAAAAAATATTTTAATAATTAGATAAATTTTAAGTTCTTCAATTATTTATGGAGTTGTTTATGTCTACTGTGTCAATGAAAGATATGTTAAAAGCAGGTGTGCATTTTGGACATCAAACTCGTTATTGGAATCCAAAAATGAAATCTTTTATTTTTGGATCAAAAAATAAAGTGCATATCATAAATTTAGAAATAACTCTTCCAATGTTTAATCTTGCTTTATCTGAATTAAAAAAAATTGTATCAAAAAAAGGAAAAATACTATTTGTTGGTACAAAAAAAGCAGCTAGTTCAATAGTTAAAAATTCTGCAATATCATGTGAACAATTTTATGTTAATCATCGTTGGTTGGGTGGTATGTTAACAAATTGGAAAACAGTTCGTCAGTCTATAAAAAAATTAAAGGATTTAGAATTACAATCTAAAGACGGAACTTTTAATAAATTGACTAAAAAGGAAGCATTGTTGCGTATGCGAGCATTGTCTAAATTAGAAAATAGTTTAGGTGGAATTAAAGACATGGGAGGTTTACCTGATGCGTTATTTATTATAGATGCAGAGCATGAAAAAATAGCTATTAGGGAGGCAAATAACTTAGAAATTCCAGTATTTTCTATAGTAGATACTAATTCTAATCCTGATGGAGTAGATTTTGTCATTCCTGGTAATGATGATGCTATAAGAGCAATTAATTTGTATTTAAGTTCTGTTTCCCAAACTATTTTAGAGTGTCATCGTGGTAATCAAGTATATGAGAATAGTATTTAATAATTAAAATATTGAAAATTTATTAGGGAATTTGATGAAAAACATTACAACACTTTTAATAAAAAAGTTACGTATTAAAACTGGAGCTGGGGTAATTGATTGTAAAAAAGCATTAATAAAAACACAGGGAGACATAGAAAAATCTATTGATTTTCTTAGAAAATTAGGAAGAATAAAAGCAGAAAAAAAACAATTATTTTCTGCTACTAATGGTGCAATATTTATTGATTATAATAGTAAGTGCGCAGCAATATTAGAATTAAATTGTGAAACTGATTTTGTTTCAAAAGAAAATAGTTTTATTTCTTTTGGAAGAGACATAATAAATTATGTTATTACTTCAGGCATACATAATAATGCATTATTACAGAAAATTTTTGAAGAAAAAAGAATTGATCTAGTTTCAAAAGTAAATGAAAATATCGTAATTCGTCGTATAGCAACATTAAATGGAAACAATATTGGAAACTATTTACATCATAATCGCATTGGTGTATTGGTACAATCCACATCATATGATAATAAAAAACTAATCAAAAACATTGCTATGCATATAGCTGCTAGTAAACCAGAATATTTGAGGTCAGACCTTATTCCTAATTATGTTATAGAAAGAGAATATAAAATACAATTAGAATTAGCTATGAAATCTAAAAAACCTGAATCTATTGTAGAAAAAATAGTTAAAGGAAGGATGATTAAATTTTCTAATGAAAAAACATTATTTGGTCAAACTTTTATTTTAGATCCTAAAAAAACTGTTGGTGATATTATTATAGAAAATAATATTGAAATAAATTCATTTATACGATTTGAATTGGGAGAATTAATTTCTAATAAACCATGTTAATAATGTATTAATAGTTATTAAAACTAATATAATGCTTTTTTAATAAACCGCCTAGTGGCGGTTATTATATCTTTTAGTTTAATAAAGTATATAATTTCATATAAATATTATGTTTATAATTTTCTCAAATTTAATTTAGTGATGATTGCAAAATGCGAAAGAAAAGTAATGAGACATTTAAATTTAAGCGTGTAGTAATAAAGTTAAGTGGTGAATCTTTGCAAGGTAACAATAAATTTGGAATAGATATCAATGAACTAAATCGTATTGTACAGGAAATAAAAAATATTATAGATTTAGGAATACAAGTAGGTATTGTCATTGGTGGAGGAAATATATTTCGGGGGAAACAATTAGTAAATTATGGTGTTGATAACATTGTTTCTGATAACGTGGGAATGTTATCTACCATTATTAACGGATTAATACTTCATGATGCTATGAATCGGATTAATATTAATGCATATTTAATGTCTTCATTTTCGGTTGATTCAATATGCGAAGTATATAATTATGAGAAAGCTATAAATTTGTTAAATAACAAATGTGTAGTAATATTTTCTGGAGGTTTAGGAAACCCATGTTTTACTACAGATTCGGCTGCTTGTTTACGTGCAATAGAAGTAAAGGCTGATATTATTTTAAAAGGGACTAAGGTAAACGGAGTTTATTCAAATGATCCTAATGAAAATTTTAATTCTATGTTATATAAGACAATTACGTATGATGAAGTATTAAATAAAGAATTAAAAGTAATGGATTTATCTGCTTTTATATTAGCACGTGATTATAAATTACCTATTTGTATTTTTAATATATATGATCCAGGAATTTTATACCGTATTATAAAAGGAGAAAAAGAAGGAACATTAATTAAATCTTGATTCTTAACATATAAATAATGTATTTAAGATATATTTGTTATAATTTACATGTTTAATATAGATACTTTTAAATAAAGTTTATAAGGAAGTTTTATGGTTGAAAATATTAAGAAGTTTACGAAAAATAAGATGGATGATTGTACAACAACGTGTATTAATCATTTTAGTACATTACGAACTGTTCAAGCATCTCCTTCAATTCTAGATTCTGTATATATAGATTATTTTGGAAAAAAAGTGCAGATCTTTAAATTAGCTAATATAGTAGTAGAAAATTTTCATACTTTAGTAATTAATTTATTTGATGTTTCTATTAAAAATAGTGTTGAAAAAGCTATTATTAATTCTGAATTAGGTTTAAATCCTATTTCTATAGGAAATGTTATAAAAGTAACATTACCCATTTTGACAGAAGAACGAAGAAAAAATTATGTAAAATTAGCAAAAAATATTGCAGAAAAAAGTCGAATTTGTATTAGAAATGTTCGTCGACATGCTAATGAAAAAATTAAATGTATTTTAAAAAATAAGTTAATTAGTCGTGATAAAGAACGAAGTTTACAAAATGAAATTCAGAAAATTACTAATGAATATATAAAAAAAATTAATAAAATTTTAGAAGATAAAGAAAATGCTTTACTTAAAATATAATATTTATTTTATTAAAACATGTTTTAAGTTTACTTTTATATTTATAGCTTTGGAAAACGATTGTGAAAAAGTTAGCAATTTTAGGTTCTACAGGATCAATTGGAGTCAATGTTTTATTAATTGTTCGCAAAAATCCTAAATTATTTAAGATCGTTTCTTTATCTGCAAACAAAAATGTTAAAAAGATGATACAACAATGTGAAATCTTTACTCCTGAATGGGCATCTCTAAAAAATTTAAAAGCAGCTAAAGAATTGAAAATTGAACTTAAAAGTAGGAATATTAAAACTCGAGTATTGTCAGGAAATAAAGCAGCTTGTATTTTAGCTAGCTTAGAATCTGTAGATTATGTGGTTTCTGCTATTGTTGGTGCTGCAGGTTTTATTTCTACGTTATATGCAATTCAATCTAGTAAAACTATATTGTTAGCAAACAAAGAATCTCTTGTTATTGGTAATAATTTTTTAATAAAAAAAGCAAAAATTCATAATGCAACTTTATTACCTATTGATAGTGAACATAGTGCTATATTTCAAAGTTTACCTGTTTACATTCAAAAAAGATTGGGATTAGTCAAGTTAAGTAAACATGGAATTAAATCTATAATCTTAACAGGTTCTGGAGGCCCTTTTTTAAATTTTCCTTTATACAAATTTGATAATATTACTCCTATTCAAGCTTGTGCACATCCTAATTGGAATATGGGAAAAAAAATTTCGGTTGATTCTGCTACAATGATGAACAAGGGATTAGAATATATTGAGGCAAAACTATTATTTCATGCTGACGATATTAAAATAGAATTGGTTATTCATCCTCAATCTATTATTCATTCTATGATTAGATATTTTGATGGTAGTATAATTGCAAATTTGTCTATTAATGATATTAAAGTTTCTATTTTATATGCAATGTTTTGGCCGAATCGTACAATGTCTGATTTACCTCATCTTAATCTTTTAAAAATAAAAAAGTTATCTTTTTTAAAACCAAATTTTAAAAAATATCCATGTTTAAAGTTAGCATTAGATGCATTTTCTAGTGGACATGCTTCTACAATAGTATTGAATGCTGCTAATGAAGTAGCTGTTTCTGAATTTTTGCATTCGAACATTAAATTTACTGATATTCACAAAGTAGTCGAATCTGCTTTAAATTCGTTATCTTATCCTAATCCTGTAGTGTATGATGAAATATTAGAAATTGATAAAATAACTCGAATTGAAACAAAAAAAATTCTGTCAAAATTTATTAAATAAAATATAGAAACAATCATTTCATTAACTCGAGATAAGGTAAACTAAAAAAGTTTATGTTATTAAAAAATTTATTAAATTGTAACAAAAGTTATAAAAAAATTTTTCCTAAACATGTAGCCATAATAATGGATGGTAATGGACGGTGGGCGAACAAAAAAGGAAAATCACGAATTTTTGGTCATAAGGCAGGATTAAGAGCAGTTCGACGAGCTGTTTCTTTTTCTCTTTTTTATAAGCTAAAAACTCTTACTTTATATGCATTTAGTAGTGAAAATTGGAAAAGGCCATTTTTAGAAATAATGGCATTAATGGAATTATTTTTTTTTGGATTACATAGTGAAATTAGTAATTTAAATAAGAATAATGTTCGTTTGAAAGTTATCGGAGATATTACAAAATTTAATTCTGTTTTAAGAAGGCAAATTTATATTGTGGAAGAGTCAACGATTAATAATACTGGTCTTATATTAAATATTGCAGCAAATTATGGAGGTAAATGGGATATTGTTGAAACAATAAAAAAAATTATTTATAGAGTAAAAAATTGTTATTTGTCAATTTCAAATATTACTGAATCTATGATATCTAAATATGTTTCAATGAACAATTGCTTTCCTATAGATTTAGTCATCCGTACTGGTGGAGAGCATCGTCTAAGTAATTTTTGTATTTGGCAAATTGCATATTCAGAGTTATATTTTACTAATGTATTTTGGCCTGATTTTAATAGAAATATTTTTGAAAAAGCAATTATTTCATTTATAAATAGAAAACGTCGTTTTGGTTCTATAGATTAACTACTATATAAATTATTTTACTATTGTTTTAGATTAAAGATACACATTATAAATGTAGTTATGAAATAATTTATTGTAAAATATACAATTTTTAAAGAATTTTTGTATGTATTAAAATCTAAATAGAAAATTATTTTTTATAAATTATTAATTAGACTTTTTACAAAAGTAATTTTATTTGTTTATAATGCTTTAATATTGTATTCGAATTTTGTGATTTATTAGATGTGTAAATTAGAATTCAAAGATATTTTAAAATTATTACCCCATCGTTATCCTTTTTTATTTATAGATAAAGTTATTAAGTATGAAAAAAGAAAATATATAATTGCAATAAAAAATGTACAATTTAGTGAATTTTTTTTTCAAGGGCATTTTCCAAATTATCCAATAGTTCCTGGAGTATTAATTTTAGAATCTATGCTCCAAACTGCATGTGTTTTAGCATATAAAAGTATAAATACATTACATAAAAAAAAATTGTTCTATTTTTCTAGTATTGATTATGCAAAATTTAAAAAAAAGATATTTCCTGGTGACAAAATGATAATTAATATAAATATTATTACTATCCGTTCAAATATAATACGATTTCAAGGAACAGTATTAGTAGATGATAAAATAGCATGTAATGCGAAAATGTCTTTTATGAATGATTCGAAAATATAAATCTTTAAGCTTTATTTTTTGTAATATTTAGTTTGGAAAATTTTATGTTAAATTCAAAATTTATTCATCTTCGAGTACATAGTGATTTTTCTATGGTTGATGGATTAGCAAAGTCCGATATGTTAGTTAAGAAAACAGCAGAATTAGGAATGCCTGCAATAGCTATTACAGATTATAATAATTTGCATGGTGTAATTAAATTTTATAAGCAAGCGTTTTGTCAAGGAGTTAAACCTATTATTGGCGTTGATTTTAATATGTATTCTAATGAAAACACATCAAATGAATTAACTAGAATTACTTTGTTAGCATCTACTAATGTAGGGTACAAAAACTTGATTTTATTACTTTCTCGTGCTTATCAGAATGGATATGATAGTAAGATTGGAATAATAATAAAAAAAATATGGTTAATTGAATATTGTAAGGATATAATTATATTGTCAGGTGGTTGCAACGGTGATATTGGAATAAATATATTAAAAAGAAATAAATTATCTCTCTATAAAAATTTGCATTTTTATAATAAATATTTTAAAAATTTTTATTATTTTGAAATAATGCGTACTGGAAAATTAAATGAAGAAGAATACATTAATGAAATAAAGTATCTTTCTCAAAAAGAAGGCATCCCTTTAGTAGCTACCAATGAGGTTTGTTTTTTAAATAAAGTTGATTTTTTCATTCATAAAATTCGTGTTTTTATTAATCAAGGACTTACCATAACCAATAAAAATATTGATCATAAATATACGTCTCAACAATTTTTAAAAAGTGAATCTCAAATGCTTAAATTGTTTTCTGATATTCCTGAATCGCTTGTAAATAGTGTAGAAATTGCAAAACGTTGTAATGTCATTTTAAGATTTGGTAAGTATTTTTTACCAAAGTTTTCAACAGGAAGCAGTAATATTAATGAATATTTAGTCCTTAGAGCTAAGAAAGGGTTATTTAAGCGTTTAACTTATCTTTATCCTAATAAAAAAGAACGCGATATTAATAAAAATAGATACATTTCTCGTTTATTATCCGAATTAAGTATTATTAACAAGATGGGTTTTCCCGGGTATTTTTTAATAGTTATGGAATTTATAAATTGGTCGAAAAAAAATTCAATTCCTGTAGGTCCAGGAAGAGGTTCAGGTGCAGGATCTTTAGTTTCATATTCCTTAAACATTACTGAGTTAGATCCATTATATTTTGATTTAATATTTGAAAGATTTCTTAATTCAGAACGTATTTTTATGCCAGATTTAGACATAGATTTTTGTATGGATAATCGAGATAGAGTTATTGATCACGTTTCGAAAACGTATGGACGAGAATCTGTATCTCAAATTATTACTTTTGGAACTTTAACAGCTAAAGCAGTTATAAGAGATGTAGGTCGTGTTCTTGGTTTTCCTTATGGATTTTTAAATAAAATTTCTAAATTAATTCCATTAGATCCTAAAATGACTTTAGAAAAAGCATTATCTAATAAATCTGAACTATCTAATCTTTATAATTCTAATGAAGAAGTAAAAGAGTTAATCGATATTTCTAGAAAACTAGAAGGAACTACTAGAAATGTCGGTAAGCATGCTGGAGGGTTAGTTATCTCACCAGGAAAGATTACTGATTTTGCTCCATTATACTATGATGAGAATGGTTGTCATCCTGTTACTCAATTTGATAAAGCAGATGTTGAATCGATAGGATTAGTAAAATTTGATTTTCTCGGATTAAAAACATTAACTATAATTCATAATACTGTTAGAGCAATCAATATTAATTTATTAAAGGGTATAGGAAATGAAGTTGATATTAATTCTATTTCTTTAAAAGATAAAGATTGCTTTAATTTTTTGCAATCATCTTATACTATTGGAGTTTTTCAGTTAGAATCTTATGGAATGAAAGATTTAATTTTTCGTTTAAAACCAGATTGTTTTGAGGATTTAATTGCTTTAATAGCTTTATTTCGTCCTGGACCTTTACAATCAGGAATGGTAGACAATTTTATAAATCGGAAGCATGGAAAAGAAGTAATATTTTATCCTGATCGAAAATGGCAACATATATTGTTAAAACCTATTTTAAAATCGACTTACGGAGTAATTTTATATCAAGAACAAGTCATGAAAATAGCACAAGTATTGGCTAATTATACTTTAGGTAGTGCGGATGTTTTGCGGCGTGCTATGGAAAAAAAAGATCCATTAGAAATGCAAAATCAAAGAGTTATATTTCAATTAGGAGCAAAAAAAAATGGAATTAACCCTAAATTAGCAATGAACATTTTTAGTTTATTAGAAAAATTTGCTGGATATGCATTTAATAAGTCGCATTCTGTTGCTTATGCTTTAATATCATATCAAACTCTGTGGTTAAAATTATATTATCCTAATGAATTCATGTCATCTGCTATGAACGCTGATATAGATAACACTGAAAAATTAGTTGTATTAATTCGTGAATGTAAAAGAATGAAATTGAATATTATTGCTCCTAACGTTAATAAAAGTAACTATTATTTCCAGGTAGATGATGATAGAAATATTATTTATGGACTAGGAGCTATCAAAGGAATTGGAAAGAATGTTGTGTCTGCTATTCTTAATGTTAGAAATAGTTATGGATTATTTTCTGAACTATTTGATTTATGTGTTCGTATTAGTTCAAAAATATTAACCAAAAGAGTAGTTGAAAAGTTAATTAAATCAGGTAGTTGTGATTGTTTTGGATTGAGTCGATTAACATTGATGCATAGTTATAATAATATAATTAAATCAGCCCGTCAATATTTGCAATCAAAGAAATTAAAAAAAGTGGAATTATTTGGATCCTTGGTTGGAGATCTAAAAAAAATTAGAAGTGATAGTTCTTTAGAAGATATTATTTGTTCTAAGCGATTAAAATATGATTGGGAAAAAGATTGTTTAGGTTTATATTTAACTGGACATCCTGTAGATCAATATTTAGATACATTAAAAAAATTTCCAAAATGTATTCGTTTAAAAGATATTAATTATTTAAGTGATAAAAAAGAAGTTGTTTTTCTTGGTATGATTACTATGCTTAAATCAAAAATTACAAAAAAAAATCAAAATATGATTACTTTTTTATTAGAAGATCACTTTATTCGATTAGACGTGATAGTATTTAGTAATGTTTTAAATAAATGTAAATTTGATTTTAAAAACGATTTAGTCGTAATGATATTTGGTTGCATAAAAATGAATTCGGTGAGCAACAAATATGTTTTATTAGCAAATAAAATTATTAATATAAATTTGATATAATAAAATAACGTATGTTTATTCTACATAATTTTAAACAATAATTTTTAAGTTTAAGTTATTTAAATAGTTATTTATTAATTTCTTTTATATTTTTATATAATATTTGAAATCTAGATAATTTAAATGAATTAGTACTAATCATATAATATGTTTTATAATTTTAAAAATTTTAATTAAAAAAAATATAATACCATTTTATGGCTAAATTTTTTATTATAAAATATAAAATAATTTAACCATTTTATTTTATGATTGTTGTATGTTTTTTATAATTATTGGGATTATTTTATCTTTAGGAATAATTTTTGTTATATTTTTTTGTCTATTTCGATATTCTATATTATTATTTTTTATAAGATCTTCACTAATTACGATAATATAAGGTATACCTATAAGTTCGATGTCAGAAAACATTATTCCAACACGTTCATTTCTATCATCTAATATTACAGTAATATTATTTTGTTTTAAAGAAATATAAATCAATTCTGATTCCTTTTGTACTTTTTTAGACGTATAAAAATTAATAGGTATAATAGCTATTTGAAAAGGAGCTATAGAAATAGGCCAAACAATTCCTGTTTCATTGTTATTTTGTTCAATAATAGCAGCTATAGTTCGTGTAACACCAATTCCATAACATCCCATTTTTAAAAAAGTTTTACGTCCATTTTTATCTTGTACTTGAGCATTTATTATTCGAGAGTATTTTTCTCCTAATTGAAAAATATGACCTATTTCAATACTTTTTTTAATTTCCAATGTTCCTTTCCCGTCAGGACTAGTATCTCCTTCTACAACGTTTCTAATATCAAAACTTTTAGGTGTTAGAAGATTTTTTTCCCAATTAACGTTATTAAAATATTTCCCTGTAATATTTGATCCAATAGTAAAGTTTTTAAGAGTAATAACTGAAAAATCAGCTATAATAGGTAAATTTAGACCAATTGGTCCTATAAATTCTAATGTAGTTCCAGTTATATTAAATATTTCTTGTTTAGAAGCAAATTTTATGGGATGAGAAATCATATTAATTTTTGAAACTTTTTTTTCGTTGATAGTATGATCTCCTCTGATTAATACAGCTATAAAATTATATTTTTTATTTTTTTTAAATTTAACTAAAATTGTTTTAATTGTATTTTTATTTGATGAATGACCTGTACTTGAAAGATTTGGGGTAATTATAATATAGTTTTCTTTTTTTTCAGGGTTTATCAATAATTTATCTTGTTTTATAATTTTTCTTTTACAAGTTGCTACTTGAATATTAGCTGAATAGCTGGATTGAGTTGATAATACTATTCTATCTTCTCCATTGTTACTTAGCGCCTGAAATTCATGTGATTTGGTTCCTCCCATGGAATTAGAATCGGCTTCTACAATACAAACTTTCAAATTCATTTTTGAAAATATATTTTTATACGTTTTATACATTAAATCATAAGTTTTATTTAATGACAATGAGTTTATATGAAAAGAATAAGCATCTTTCATAATAAACTCTCGAGATCGTATTATTCCGCTTCGAGGTCGAATTTCATCTCTGAATTTAGTTTGAATTTGATATAGCAACAGCGGAAGTTGCTTATATGATTGTAATTCGTTACTAATTAAGTTTGTTATTATTTCTTCATGAGTTGGGCCTAATACAAATTTGTTATTATTTCGGTCTAATATTTTAAATAGTTCTTTTCCATAGATATTTTTCCGATTGCTTAAATTCCATAAATTTTCAGGTTGTAATATTGGCATTTTAACTTCTAGTGCATTCAATTTATTTATTTCTTCTCTTATTATTTTATTTACATTTTTTAATATTCGTAACCCTGTAGGTAACCAAGTATATATACCTGAAGAACTTTGTCTAACTATCCCGGCTCGTAACATGAGTTTATGACTAATGCTATCTGTATTTTTAGGATTTTCTTTTAATGTTGAAAATAAATATTTTTTAGCATGCATTTACTTGATCCTTAAATAAAATTTTGTTTATAGTAGATTTTAGAACCATTTGAAATTTAATAAATTTGTATTTATATGTTGATTTTTACTATGTGTGATTATTTTTAGAAATACTTTATTTTGTTTGTAGTAATTATATACTATATAAAACAAGTTACTTAATAAAAAAGATATCATTATGAGTGATGATAATAATGAAGAAAAAACGGAACAACCGACAAGTTATAAGTTAAAGCAAGCTAAAAAAAAAGGAAATAAAAGATATTCTCGTGAATTAAACTCATTATTGATTTTGATCAGTTCTTTGATAGTTTTTTGGTTTAATAAAAAAGAAATAGTGATGCTATTTGGAAAAATTATTCGGTTTAGTTTAACTTTTAATCATTGTATTATTGAAGATAAATGTGTATTTAGTTCTAATTCAGTATTATTTGTAACATCTTATATTTATTATTTATTTAAAGTTCTTTTTTTTCCTATATTTTTAATTATATTGTTATCGATAATTTTTAGTAATTTTAACTTTTATGTAAGGCCTATAACGTTTCGTTTTGATAAGTTGAATCCCTTGACAGGATTAAAGCGATTATTTTCAAATCAAATTTTTATAGAATTATTTAAAACAATATTAAAAATTTTATTAGTCGGTTATATCGTATATATTTATATATCTTATTTTTTTTTAAGATCTTTAAATTTTTTAGACAAAAATATTGTTTTTGCATTAAGATATGGTTTTTTTATAATTTTTTCATGTATTTTAATTATTTTAATTTCAATAATTCCCATCGTTCTATTTGATATATTTTGGGAGAGACATAATTATTATAAGAAACTTCGTATGACTCGTAAAGAAAAAAGTGACGAATATAAAAAAACTGAAGGAAATCCATATATTAAATCTCGTATTCGTCAAGCGATGCGAATAGCAATGCGTCGACGTATGTTATCTAGTGTATCGAAATCTGATGTAATTATTATGAATCCTGTTCACTATGCTGTTGCATTACAGTATAATAAAGATAGTATGAGTGCACCAAAAATAGTAGCAAAAGGTTCTGGTGAACTAGCATTAAGAATTCGAAAAATAGGAGATAAACATTCTATTCCTATTCTTTTTTCATATTCATTAGCTCGTGTTTTATATCGTTATACAAATATTGGGCAGTATATACCTATTACGTTATATGCAGCTATTGCAGAAGTATTAGCATGGGTATGGAAAGTTCAAAATTGGAAAAAAGAAGGAGGAATTTTTCCTAAACAACCAAGTAATTTTTTTATTCCTTTAGAATTGCGTGCTACAGAAGAGGATAAAATTAATGATTAATACTTCATTATCATCAAAAATTTTAAGGCGATTCAAATCAATTGAATGGCAAGTATTATCTGGTCCTCTATTGATTTTAATTATTTTGTCAATGATGGTTTTGCCTTTAGCTCCATTTGTTTTAGATTTATTTTTTACTTTTAATATAGCTTTATCGATTGTAATTTTATTAGTTTCTATGTTTACTACACATACATTAGAGTTTACTGCATTTCCTATAGTTTTATTATTTTCTACATTATTGCGTTTGGCTTTAAATATTGCGTCTACAAGAGTTATTTTGTTGTATGGACATGTAGGATCTTATTCCGCTGGAAAGGTAATTCAGGCATTTGGCCATTTTTTAGTCGGTGGAAATTTTGCAATAGGTATTGTTGTATTTATTATTTTGGTTATTATAAATTTTATGGTCATTACTAAAGGAGCTGGACGGATTGCAGAAGTTGGGGCTAGATTTATATTAGATGGTATGCCAGGAAAACAAATGGCAATTGATGCAGATTTAAATTCAGGTTTAATCGGAGAAGAGCAAGCTAAAAAACGCAGATTAGAAATTGCACAAGAAGCTGATTTTTATGGTTCTATGGATGGAGCAAGTAAGTTTGTTAGAGGTGATGCTATAGCAGGCATATTAATAATGGGAATTAATATTATTGGTGGATTAATTGTTGGTATACTACAACATGGTATGATTTTTACAAAAGCAGCAGAAGTATATACTATATTAACTATAGGAGATGGATTAGTAGCTCAAATTCCTGCTTTAGTAATTTCTACTGCTTCTGGTGTTATTGTTACCCGAGTTAGTACAGAACAAAATGTTAGTGAACAAATGATTAGTCAATTATTTTATAATCCTAAGGTAGTACTATTAAGTGGGATAGTTTTAGGAGTTCTTGGATTAGTTCCTGGTATGCCAAACATTATTTTTCTATTATTTACTAGTTTTCTGTTTATATTGTCTTGGTTATTATTTAAGTATCCTTTGAAGTTTAAAAAGTTATCGATATTACAAAAAAGTAGTTTGAATACTCCTAATAGCTTTAAAGAAGCTACTTGGAATGATGTTCAATTCGAAGATTCTATAGGAATTGAATTAGGCAGTCAGCTTATATCAATGGTTCAAAGTAAAAACGAAGAGAATTTATTGAATAAGATTAAAGATGTACGAAAACATTGTGCTAAAGAAATTGGATTTTTACCTCCATTAGTTCATATAAGGAACAGTATCTATTTACCTAGCGATACTTACCGAATATTAATTAAAGGAATTGAAATAGGTAGGGGAATAGTAAAATGTAATCAATTTTTAGCAATTGATTCGAATCATACATTAGATGCATTACCAGTAGAAGAAACAGTTGATCCTACTTTTAATTTTCGATCTTTTTGGATTGATCGATCTTTATTAGTTCAAGCAAAACGTAAAGGTTATAATGTAGTTCGAGATATTACTATTATTCCTACTCATTTAAATAAGATTATTTTAGATAATACTAGTAAATTGTTTGGAAGACAAGAAGCTCAGCAGTTATTAGATTATGTTAGTAAGTATTTTCCAAAACTTATTGAAGATTTAATTCCAAACTCTATTAGTTTGACGACGTTTCATAAGGTAATTCAGAATTTGTTATTTGAGCACGTTCCTATTCGTGATATGCAAACTATTTTAGAAACTTTAATAATAAATTCTGCTTCTTATCAAAATAATGTATTGATGCTAACTAGTTTGGTACGAATTTCTTTGCAAAAATTAATTATTCAAAAAATTTTTAAAGATAATGAATTTAAAGTAATAGGATTAGGTGTTAAGTTAGAAAGTATATTGTTACAAACTTTTAAAAATGAGAGTAATGATAGTGGTGTTTTAGAACCAGGTTTATACGGTTATTTTTTAAAAGAATTACAGAAAGCTATTGATAATCAAATTCTTCTTCATAATCCAATAGTACTATTAGTTAATCATAAATTACGCATGCATTTATCAAAAATATTGTTAAAAATATTTTCAAATTTAATTATTTTATCTAATTTAGAATTAGAAGATAATAATAAAAAAATATATATTACTAGTGTTGTAGGATCTTAATCTGAATATATTCTTAATTATTATGTGTTTAGTATAATGTATATTATTATGTGTTAAATAAATGTGAATACATATTATAACTTTAACTTTAAAATAAATGTTAAAATTATCGTTATGAATTTAAAGGATTAAATTTATGTATTTACATATAATTGATTGTTGAAATTCCAATAATATTTAAACCTCTTTTTAATGTTCTTGCAGTTAAAAATGCTAAAATTAATCTACTATATCGGATATTAATATTCTTAGATAATGATATAGGACAGTTTTCGTAGAAATGTGAAAAAATTGTTGAAAGTTCATATAAATATCTACATATCATATGAGGCATTCCTTTATTAGAAGTTTCTAAAATTACTTCTTCAAATTGTAATAATTTTAAACCAAGTCTTTTTTCATACATTTCTGTAAGTTGAATTTTTCCTTTTAAATTTAGCATTGAAACTTTTAATTTTTTAAATATTGATAATATTCTAGTATATGCATATTGAATATAAGGGGCTGTATTACCATTAAATGATAATATATTATTCCAATTGAAGATATAGTTAGTTGTTCTATTTTTAGATAAATCAAAATATTTTACTGCTCCAATTCCTATTTTTTTAGATAAGTAGTTCAGTTTTTCTACAGAAATTGCAGGATTTTTTTTCTTTGCAATGATTTTAGCTCGTTTTATTGCTTCATTTAGTAAAGTAGACAATTTTATATTTTTTCCGGATCGAGTTTTAAAAGGTTGATTATCTTCAGATAATATCATACCAAACATATGATGTTTAATTTCTAAATTATTAGATATATATCCAGCTCGTTTTCCTATTTCTATTATTTGTTTTAAATATTGATCTTGTCGAACATCAATATAATACAAAATTTGATCAGCTTGAAGTATTTCACAACGATATTTTAAACATGCTAAATCAGTTGTAGAATAAAGAAAAGCTCCGTCCTTTTTTTGAATAATGACTCCCATTGGATACCCGTCTCTATTTTTAAATTCGTTTAAAAAAACCATTGTTGCTCCGTTATGTTTCACTGCAATTTTTTTATTTTTAAGATCGTTTACAACATCAGATAACATATTTTTATAAAAACTTTCTCCTGTAATGTGTTTGTTAGTTAAAGTCACATTTAGCGTTTTATAAATTTTTTCGTTTTTTTTAATGGTAGCATCAACAATATTTTTCCAAATTCTTGTATAATATTTATGTGAAGATTGTAGTTTTAAAGTGTATTCTTTTACTTTTTTTGAAAACAATTTATTTTTTTCGTACTCTATTTTTGCTTTTTGATATATTTTATTAAAATTTACGTTCTTAGTAATTTTTATTGTTTTTTTGTTTTTTTTTAAATAAGCTATTATCATTCCAAATTGTATACCCCAATCTCCGATATGATTTACTCTTATAACGTTGTGTCCAAGAAATTCCATAATTCTAGCTGTAGCATCCCCTATAACTGTAGAACGTAAATGACCCACATGCATGTCTTTTGCTATATTTGGGGATGAATAATCTATAATAATATTTTTAGGTTTGACATATTTAATATCTAGTCGTGTTGATCTTATTTTTTTTTCTAATTGTTTAATTATCCACTGTTCATTTAAAAAGATATTAATAAATCCAGGTTTAGAAACTTGAACCTTTTGATATATTTCATGTATACAAATATTAGAAGCAATATTTTTGGCGAGGTCATAAGAATTTTTATTTAATGTTTTAGCTATTTTAATTATTCCATTAATTTGATAATTCCATGGTTTTTTCAAATTAGTATTATTGATTAAAAGGTCATGGAAATTTTTTATTCCATTATCTATTAAAGCTTGAGTAACATGTTGAGTTAATGTTGATTTTATATTCATGTTCTTTATTTATATTTTAATATTTAAACAGTTATTACAATAAGTATTTAGCAGTAATTAAACATCTTGTATAGAAGTGTAATAGTTTAAAGTTAGTTTTTATAATTGATTATTAAGTTATATTGTACTTTATTTTCATAAAATAAAAGTTTAATTTTATAAATTATATATATAAATATAAAAATTTACATTGAAAATTGTTGACAAACAAGGTAAAAAATGTAATTATGTAAAAAGTTTAGAAGTAATGCTCTTTAAAAAAATATCAAAAAATTTGTGTGGGCACACCAAAGTTCAAGAACAAAATTATTTAAATGTTTTTATTTATTAAAAAGTAATTTTTTATTTTTTATAAAAGAATTTTCAATTGAAGAGTTTGATCATGGCTCAGATTGAACGCTGGCGGCAAGCCTAACACATGCAAGTCGAGCGGCATCGAAAGAATTTTTTTCTTGTCGGCGAGCGGCGAACGGGTGAGTAATATCTGGGAATCTACCTAAAAGAGGGGGATAACTACTGGAAACGGTGGCTAATACCGCATAATGTTGAAAAACCAAAGTAGGGGACCAAAATTTTGGCCTTATGCTTTTAGATGAGCCCAGACGAGATTAGCTTGATGGTGGGGTAATGGCTCACCAATGCGACGATCTCTAGCTGGTCTGAGAGGATAACCAGCCACACTGGAACTGAGATACGGTCCAGACTCCTACGGGAGGCAGCAGTGGGGAATATTGCACAATGGGCGAAAGCCTGATGCAGCTATGCCGCGTGTATGAAGAAGGCCTTAGGGTTGTAAAGTACTTTCAGCGGGGAAGAAAAAAATTTATCTAATAAATATATTTTCTGACGTTACCCGAAGAAGAAGCACCGGCTAACTCCGTGCCAGCAGCCGCGGTAATACGGAGGGTGCGAGCGTTAATCAGAATTACTGGGCGTAAAGAGTACGTAGGTGGTTTTTTAAGTCAGATGTGAAATCCCTAGGCTTAACCTAGGAACTGCATTTGAAACTGATAAACTAGAGTATCATAGAGGGAGGTAGAATTCTAGGTGTAGCGGTGAAATGCGTAGATATCTAGAGGAATACCTGTGGCGAAAGCGACCTCCTAAATGAATACTGACGCTGAGGTACGAAAGCATGGGGAGCAAACAGGATTAGATACCCTGGTAGTCCATGCCGTAAACGATGTCGACTTGGAGGTTGTTTCCTAGAGAAGTGGCTTCCGAAGCTAACGCGTTAAGTCGACCGCCTGGGGAGTACGGCCGCAAGGCTAAAACTCAAATGAATTGACGGGGGCCCGCACAAGCGGTGGAGCATGTGGTTTAATTCGATGCAACGCGAAAAACCTTACCTGGTCTTGACATCCATAGAATTTTTTAGAAATAAGAAAGTGCCTTAGGGAACTATGAGACAGGTGCTGCATGGCTGTCGTCAGCTCGTGTTGTGAAATGTTGGGTTAAGTCCCGCAACGAGCGCAACCCCTATCCTCTGTTGCCAGCGGTTCGGCCGGGAACTCAGAGGAGACTGCCGGTTATAAACCGGAGGAAGGTGGGGATGACGTCAAGTCATCATGGCCCTTACGACCAGGGCTACACACGTGCTACAATGGCATATACAAAGAGATGCAACTCTGTAAAGATAAGCCAACCTCATAAAGTATGTCGTAGTCCGGACTGGAGTCTGCAACTCGACTCCACGAAGTCGGAATCGCTAGTAATCGTGGATCAGAATGCCACGGTGAATACGTTCCCGGGCCTTGTACACACCGCCCGTCACACCATGGGAGTGGATTGCAAAAGAAGCAGGTAGCTTAACCAAAGTTGTTTTTGGAGGGCGCTTACCACTTTGTGGTTCATGACTGGGGTGAAGTCGTAACAAGGTAACCGTAGGGGAACCTGCGGTTGGATCACCTCCTTATAAATAATTCTTAATTTTAGGTTGTGTCCACACAAATTTTTTGATTGATCTTTGTATAAAACAGGCTTGTAGCTCAGTTTGGTTAGAGCACACCCCTGATAAGGGTGAGGTCGGTGGTTCAAACCCACTCAGGCCTATCAAGTCATTTTTAATATTTATCTTTAAAATTTCCCATTTTAAATGGGGCTGTAGCTCAGATGGGAGAGCGCCTGCTTTGCACGCAGGAGGTCAGCGGTTCGATCCCGCTTAGCTCCAAATTTAATATTTATACCTTTCTTTAATTTTCCTTAATTGCGACAGTATATTTAATTTAAACATTAAGTCTTTATGAATTCCTGTTGCATTTTGAATTTCTAATTTGTCTAAATTTAGAAATGGATTAATTTTTTTTTCTATTTCTAAATTGCTAGGAAGTGAACATTTATTATTTAGACGCATGTTTTTTATTTTTTTATAAAATTCAAGAACTTCTTTGTTTAAAAAAATAGAAGCAGAAAATTTCAAATTATTTAGTGTATATTCATGTGAGCAGTAAATTTTAGTACTATTAGGAAGGCACATAATTTTTTTAAGTGAACTATACATTTTTAGTGTCATTCCATTTTCTATTTTTCCACATCCCCCTGAAAATAATGTATCTCCACAAAATAAATGTGGGTTTTTATAGTAAGAAATATGACTAGAAGTATGTCCTGGAGTTGATAAAACTTTAAATGTATAATTTAAAATATGAATGCAGTCATTATCTGAACATATTCTATTTGTACCAAATATGCAAGTTTCTTTTGGCCCGTAAACTAATAATTTAGGATAAATTTCTAATAATTTTTTAATACCTTTAACATGATCATCATGATGGTGTGTGACTAGGATAGCTATAGGGTGGATATTAAGTTTTTTAATTTCATTAATAATTGGTATATGACATCCTGGATCAACAATAATACAATGATTATGATGATTTATGATAATCCAAACGTAGTTGTCAAGCAGTATAGGAATATGTTTGATTTGCATATATATTTATTACTTATTTTAATAATTTTAAAATTTTATACATAACATTTTAATTTTTAATTGAATAATCGATAATTGTAGATTTAATATTTTAACAAATGTATCCAATATCTTCTAAAGTAGGGTATTTAGCAGAACGCTGAGCTAAAGTATTACATTTTTCGTTTTCTATATGTCCTGAATGCCCTTTTACCCAATTCCAGTTTATATTGTGTAAACGTGACATCATATTTAATTGAAACCATAAATCAATATTTTTGACTATTTTATTTTTTTTAGTTTTCCATTGGTTTCGTTCCCAATTTTTTATCCATAATGATATTCCTTTTTTTACATATTGACTATCAATTATTATTTCAATTATACATGGTTTTTTAAGTTTTTCTAAAGCTTTTATCACTCCCATTAATTCCATTCGATTATTTGTAGTAAAATAAAAACCTGAACTGATAATTATTTCATGATTTTTATATTGAATTATTGAACTGTACCCTCCCGGCCCAGGATTTCCTAAACACGATCCATCTGAAAATATTTTAACAAATTTGGACACAATTAAATTTCCTTATAATTATATAAAATATATGAAAAAAAATAATAGAAAAATTGTTTTAGATCTTGAAACAACTGGTATGAATTTTACTGGTTGTTTTTATAAAAATCATAGAATTATTGAAATTGGGGCAATAGAAATTATTAACAATAATATCACAGGAAATAATTTTCATTCGTATGTTTACCCTAATAGATTAATAGATGATACTGCTTTTAAAATTCATGGTATTTCTAATGATTTTCTTATAGGTCAACCAAAATTTTCTGAAATATCTAAAGAGTTTTTAGAATATATTAATACTTCTGATTTAATTATTCATAATGCTAAATTTGATATTGGTTTTATTAACTATGAATTAAGTATGTTGAATTTAGATATTAAAAACGTTTCAAAACGCTGTAACGTTATTGATACACTAGTAATGGCACGTAGAATATTTCCTGGAAAAAAAAATACTTTAGATGCTTTGTGTTCTCGATATAAAATTAATACTAGAAATCGAAACGTTCATAGTGCTATTTATGATGCTAAATTATTATCTAAAGTATATATGTTTATGACTAATTTTCAAGAGTCTTTACCTTTTTTAAATAATAAAAGCACTAATAATTATCATAAAAAAGAAGTTTATTATTCAAAATATATGCAAACAAAAGTTATATTTGCAACTGATTATGAAAATATTATCCATAAGAAATATCTAAAATATATGCTTAAAAAGACGGGAAAGTGTATTTGGGTAGAAAAGTAAAACATATTTAACTATATTGACAAAAACAATATTAAGTTATATAATTCAAAACTAAAGTCACTAATAAGTCATGGTGCGGTAGTTCAGTTGGTTAGAATACTGGCCTGTCACGCCGGGGGTCACGGGTTCGAGTCCCGTCCGCACCGAATTTTTTAATTATACTGTATTTTATATTATCTTCTCTTCTTGGTAATTCATCATGTTATATATTATATGAAATGTTTAATAATTAAACCGTTAATATTACCCACTTTAATACTTATAGTATATTAAAATTAACAAATGTATATAAATAATACTAACAACATTACATGCTTTAGCTTATCTTTCAACAAATGACAGTAAAAATTCGAAAAATAATTTCAGCATAAATTTTGTAATTTTTTATCTAATTAAATCTAGATAATTATACAATTATATTGTTATAGGTTTTTTTATGAGTAAGAAATATATTGTTACTTGGGATATGTTACAAATTTATGCTAGACAATTAGCTTATAGATTACTCTCAATAACAAAGTGGGAGGGAATTATTGCAGTTAGTAGAGGTGGTTTAATACCATCAGCGTTATTGGCAAGAGAACTAAATATTAGATATGTTGATACTATTTGTGTATCTAGTTATGATCATAACCATCTACGTGATTTAAAAATTTTAAAACACGCTTCTATAAAAAGTTTTAATGAATCTAAAATTATTATAGTAGACGATTTAGTAGATACTGGAGGAACAGCTCGTATAATTCGTCATATGTATTCAAAAGCAACATTTGTTGCTATTTTTGCTAAACCTATGGGAAAATTATTAGTAGATGAATATATTATGGATATACCCCAAAAAGTTTGGATTGAGCAACCATGGGATATGGGAATTACTTATCAACCTCCATTAATTAAAGATTATTAAAATTATTTCATATATTAGTATATGAATAAACCTTATTTATATTTTGAATTGTACAAAACATTTTATTTTATAGAAATAAAATATTATATTATTTGGAGTATATATTGATGAACATGAAAAGAGAACCATTAAATAAGAATGATATCAATGATGTCAATTTAGATGATTGTAAATCAAAAGCAAATCAAAATGTTAATAAAGAACAAGTAGATGTACTTAATAATACCATCATAAATCTTAAAGAAGAATTATTAGCACAAAAGTTATTATCAAAAGAAAAAATAAAGTTATATCATAATAGAGTAAAAAAAAATTTAGATGATACTTATAAATTTTCTTTAAATAATTTTATTAGTTCTTTACTTCCTACTATTGATAATATTGAGTACGCATTGAAATTATTTAATAAAAACGATAAGAACTTAATGCCTGTATTCGATGAATTAAAAATAATTTTAAAGAATTTTTTAAAATTATTAAAACAATTCGGTTTAGAACCAATAGATGATTCAAATATTTTATTTGATCCTAATATACATCAAGCTATAACTATGAAACATTCTAACGATATAAAAGAAAATTATGTTATTTCAATTATGCAAAAAGGATATCTATTAAATGGAAGATTATTACGTCCAGCAATGGTTATAGTATCTAAACCAAATGATAAAACTTAAATTATGAAAGATATTTTTATTGCAGAAAATAATAACTATATATTTTATATTTTCTGCAAGAATATGAATAAAAGAACTTTATATTTTTCTTAATAAGATTTTTTTTCGTCTTAACTCTCTTGGATTTATTAATAGTGGTCTATAAATTTCAATTCGATCTCTATGGTTTACAAGATCTGTTAAGTTAACTATTTTCCCATAAATACCTACATTATTTTGTCTTATATCTATTATTTTTGTATCAACAATTTTAGAAAGTAGTATTGCTTTCTCTACAGAAATTCTATGTTTTAATATAATTTTCTTTATATATTGTTGATCTTTTAAAGCATATATAACAACAATTTTAATTGGTTTCATTTTATGTTATATTTACGGTAATTATTTATAAGTGTAATAATAATATTGATAGAATTAACGTTGCAAATATTTATAAAAATAAGATAAGTAAAACGTATGATTTTATTAAATTTGAGGTTAGAATTTATAATGATAAATAAAAAACTAAATCATTCAATCGTAAATATTGCTGTTAATAGAAAAGCAAAGCATAAGTATTTTATAGAAGATACTTTAGAAGCAGGTTTAGTACTATTAGGTTGGGAAGTTAAAGCATTTAAATCAGGTCATGTAAATATTAGTGATAGTTATATTTCTTTCAATTTAGGCGAAGTTTATTTAATTGGATCACAATTTAGCGCTCTTCATACTACTAATTTGCATACTTTACGTAATTTTTCTAGACATCGAAAAGTATTATTAAATAAAAACGAGAACGTTTTTTTATATAATAAAGTTTATAAAAGTGGTTATACAGCTATAGTTTTATCATTTTTTTTAAAAAATAATTGGTGCAAAATGAATATAGCTGTTGCAAAAGGAAAAACACAATTTGAAAAACGTGAAGCAGAAAAGAAATCTCAATGGAAACTAGAAAAAAATAGAATTATGAAAAAACAAATTAATCGTTGTAATTGATCAATATTTATATAATAAACTTTTTCAGGCAGACACATGAATAAAAATGATATATATTTTATGAAATACGCTATTAAGTTTGCTAAATTGGCTGAGATAAAAGAAGAAGTTCCTGTTGGAGCAGTTCTAGTTTTAAATAATAAAATTATTGGAAAAGGTTCAAATAGTTCTATTTCTAAACATGATCCTACTGCTCATGCTGAAGTAATAGCATTACGTATAGGAGGATTATACTTAAAAAATTATCGTTTATTAAGTACAACATTATATGTAACATTAGAACCATGTTTTATGTGTTATGGAGCGATTATACATAGTAGAATTTCTCGATTAGTATTTGGAACAAGTTATAATAATAAAAGTAATTATAACTTTATAAAAAGTAATGTTTTAAAACATATAAAAAAAAATAAAATAATAATTACAGAAAACGTTTTAGAGCAAGAGTGTACAAGTATATTACAAAAATTTTTTAAAAATAGAAGAAAAAATAATTATTTATAAAATATCGTATAATCTTATTTATTTTCAGCAATAACAATAGTGGATATATAAAATTTTTCGTCACTTAAACTTACGTGAATTAAATTAATATTCAAGAATTTAGCAATTATTTTTGCTTTTTTAAATAATCTCAAATGTGGTTTCCCCAATTTGTTATGATACAATTCAAAGTTATTAAATTTTATTCCATTTTTTATTCCTGTTCCCAATGCTTTTGAAGCTGCTTCTTTAACAGAAAACCTTTTTGCTAAAAAGATAATAGGATTACTACTTCGTTTATATTCATTAAGTTCATATTTAGATAATATTCGATGAGAAAGTTTTTCTCCTAATTTTAAAACAATATTTTTAATTCTTTCTATAGATAAAATATCTATGCCTATACCAATAATACTCATATAATTTAATAATCCTTAATTAATAAAGTTTGTATCGTGAATCTTTTCGCACAAAAAGTGAAAGATATACTGATTTTTTAAAGTATCGCTCTAATTCTCTTCTAGCTATACTACCACATAATTTTATTTTTTTCCCTTTATGTCCGATAATAATTTTTTTATGTTGGCTATTATTAACAATTATTATAGCTTCTATAATATAAGTTTTTTTTTTCAAAAAATTAATATTTTCAATGTAAATTTTGATTGAATAAGGAAGTTCTTTTCCTAAATAAAATATAAATTTTTCTCTAATGATTTCTTTAACATGAAAGTATAAACTATGATTTATTATTTGATTAGGTGAAAATTTTGGTTTAGAAATAGGTAAAAATTTTTTAACTATTTTCGATAAAATATCAATATTTTCCCCAGTTTTCCCTGAAATAGGTAAAATATCTTGAAACGAATATTTCTTTCTTAGTAATTCTATATAAGGTAATAGAATTGTTTTTTTTAAAATTTTGTCGTTTTTATTGATAATGGCTATTATAGGAGTATTATTTTTTTTTATAGTATTTAAAACTAAATCGTCTTCTAATGTCCAATTAGTTTTATTTAAAACTAATAATACTAATTCTGCAGTATTACATATTTTATTAATATAATGGTATTTTGTTGTATTAATATAATTTGTATATTTGTATGATATTCCAGGTGTATCTGTATAAATTGCTTGAAAACCTTTATCGTTTTGAATTCCAATAATGTTATTTTGAGTAGTATTTGGTTTTTTAGAAACTATAGATATTTTAGATTTTATTAATTTGTTAATTATCGTTGATTTTCCTACATTTGGTTTTCCAACAATTATAATTGTCCCGCAATGGTTTATTTTGTCTTTCACTCTAACCCCAACTTAATTAATGCACTTTGTGCGGCTTCTTGTTCTGCTTTTCTTCTGCTAGAACCAATTCCAATGAACTTTTCATGCATCCCAGTAATTTCGCAATAAATAGTAAATAATTGGTTGTGTGCTTCTCCATATACTTGTTCTACTAAATATTCAGGTAATGGCAAATGTTTTGATTGTAAATACTCTTGCAATCTTGTTTTTGGATCTTTTTGAGTATCCCCAGGACTGATTCTTTCTAGCCTTTTTTTATACCATTTTAAAATTAATTTTTCTACTGTTCTTAAATTACTATCTAAAAATATACTACCAATAAGTGCTTCTATGGTATTTGCTAATATTGATTCTCTTCTAAAGCCTCCACTTTTTAGTTCTCCTTGTCCTAATTGTAAGTAATGACCTAAATTAAATTCATGTGCTATTTTTGCTAAGGTATTGCCTCTAACTAAAGTAGCTCGCATTCGGCTCATATCTCCTTCATTAACATTAGGGAAATAGTGGTAAAGAGCATTAGCTATTACAAAACTTAAAATAGAATCTCCTAAAAATTCAAGTCTTTCATTATGTTTGCTATTCGCACTTCTATGAGTTAACGCTTGAACTAATAAATTTTTTTTAGTAAAAGTATATCCTAAAGTCTTTTGTAATTTTCGTACTACATTATGATTCATGTTGTTGCCAATTATACTAATTTATATATTAATTAATAATTTTATATATATTTTATCATAAGAAATATTAGTATATTTTAAATTATTTTAATATATACTTCCAATTCGATTTATTCGAATTCCTTTTGGCCAACTATTTTCTTCTTTTTTGAAGCTCATCCATATGATAGTAGCTTTTCCTATTAAATTCGTTTCTGGAACAAAGCCCCAATAACGACTATCTAAACTGTTATCTCTATTATCGCCCATGACAAAATACATATTTTTTGGTACAACCCACGTTCCTCTTTTTTGATTAGATTGTTTAAAATACATAATATCTTCGTCTATTATTTCTTTAGAAAATAATATTTTATATATTAATTTTTCTAATTTTTCTGTGCATATATTTAAACGAAAGGTATTTTTATTTGTTTGTTTTTGATTATTAAAAAAGCTGTTAAAAGGGATTAATTTTGAATTGTTCTCAAATTTTTGAATAAAATTGCTTGGTTTTGAATAAATATGAGAAAAAAATAATGTTGTTGTATGATGTTTTTTTTGAGTATCTTTAAATTGTATAATTAAATTTTTAGTATATGAATCATAAGTAATTTTATCTCCAGGTAGCCCAATTACTCGTTTAATATAATTTAAATGTTTATTGTTTGGATGCTTAAAAACTATTATTTCACCACGTTTAGGATGGTTTATATTAATTAATGTATTATGAGTGATAGGATTTTTAATTCCATAAGCAAACTTTTGTACTAATATAAAATCTCCTACTAATAGAGTAGGCATCATTGATCTAGATGGAATTTGAAAAGGTTCATATACAAAAGAACGAATTAAAAATACTATGAAAAAAATAGGAAACAAAGATGCTATAAATTGAATATAATTTTGAAGGGATACAGATAGTTTTAGATTATTATTAACATTAGTAACTATTGAATTTTTTTTTTAAAATATTTTTCTATTTTTTCAAATATCCATAATATTCCAGTAATTAATGTAATTATTAATAAAAATATGATTAAATGATCGTTATCCATAATATTTTTTTATTTATCGAATGTTAATTTGTTTTGTTATTTAATATAGATAGAAATACTTCTTTAGGTACACTAATATTACCTATTTGTTTCATTTTCTTTTTTCCAATTTTTTGTTTTTCTAATAGTTTTCTTTTTCTAGTTACATCTCCTCCATAACATTTTGCTAATACGTTTTTTCTTAATTGTTTAATAGTAGCCCGTATAATAATTTTTTTACCTATCATAGCTTGAATAATAATGTCAAATTGATGCCGTGGAATTAACGTTTTCATTTTTTCTATTATCTTACGTGTTTGAGTAATTAATTTAGTTTTATGTATAATTAATGATAGGGCATCAATTTTTTTATAATTTACCAATATGTCTAGTTTGTCCATATCAGAAGTTTTATAAGACTTAAAATTATATTCTAATGATGCATATCCACTGGATTTAGATTTTAATCGATCAAAAAAATTTAATATGATTTCTGACATTGGTATGTCATAGTATAATAATACTTGATTTCCGTAATATATTAAATTTCTTTGTATCCCCCTTTTATGCGAACATAATAATAATATATTTCCTAAGTATTTAATTGGAAGTAGAATTTTACATTCAGCAATAGGTTCTTGAATTTTTTTAATCATATTATATTGAGGAAATTTAGCTGGAGAATCAAGATATAATACTTTGTCATTATACGTTTTTATTCTATATATCACAGTAGGTGCAGTAGTTATTATTTCTAAATTATATTCTCGTTCTAATCTCGCTTGTACAATTTCCATATGCAATAATCCTAAAAAACCACATCTAAATCCGAATCCTAATGCGATAGAAGTTTCAGGTTCATAAAATAGAGATGAATCATTTAAACTTAATTTTTCTAGTGCATTTTTAAATATGTGAAATTGATTTGATTGAATAGTAAATAAGCCTGCGTAAATTTTAGGTTTAACTTTTTTAAAACCAGGTAACGTATATTCTGAAGAACTATGAAAAGAAGTTAACGTGTCGCCAACAGGTGCTTCACCAACTTTTCTAATTCCACAAATAATCCAACCTATTTCTCCGCATTTTAATTGATCTTTGTATATCTTTTTAGGAGTAAATATTCCTATTTTTTCTACAGAATAAACTTTTTTTGTACTCATTATTTTAATTTTAGATTTTATTCTAAGAATCCCATTTTTTATACAAATTAAGGATACTATTCCTAAATAATTATCAAACCATGAATCAATAATTAATGCTTGTAAATCGTTATTTATATTTCCTTTAGGTGATGAAATTTTGTGTATAATACGTTCTAATAAATTAACAATTCCTTCACCTGTTTTACCTGAACAATATATTGAATTTTTTGTAGAAATTCCTATAATTTGTTCTATATCTTTTTCTACTTTTCTAGGGTTAGAATTAGGTAAATCAATTTTATTTAAGACTGGTATGATATTTAAATTCATATCTAGAGCTTTTCGACAATTAGATACAGTTTGTGCTTCTATTCCTTGAACTGAATCTACAATTAATAGTACACCTTCGCAAGCGAATAAAGATCGTGATACTTCATATGAAAAATCTACATGTCCTGGAGTATCAATAAAATTCAATTGATACGTTTTATTTTTTTTAGATGTATATTTTATCGATACACTTTGAGCTTTAATTGTTATTCCTCTCTCTTTTTCTAGTTCCATTGAATCTAATACTTGAGAACACATTTCTCTTTCCGATAATCCTCCACAAATTTGAATAAGCCTATCAGAAATAGTAGATTTTCCATGATCAATATGAGCAATAATACAAAAATTTCTTATTTCTTTCATTGAATTTAAAATTACCATTTATATGATTAAATTATGTTACTATTTTTAAATAAATTACGTGTTACTTAAAATTTTGTGAATATATTTCATATAATTTTGTAGTATTTTAGTTTTTTATTAACAATTATTAAAAATAAACAAACGTTTTAAAATGTAAATAATACATTTGTATATAAATTATTAATAATATCAACGTATAAGTTATATTATTATAGTTTAATAGTATAGTATAGATAATTAAAATATTTTATTACATTATTAAATTTATTTATTGTTTATAGATTTATATGATATAAATTAATACTTAATAAAATATACTATATTAACTAATGATGCCATTAATAATTTTAAATAAAATTTTTTAATGAAGTGTTCTTATTTTTAGATAACTAATAATATGTTAAAATCAAAAAAAAAAGTAATTTTAGCAATGTCTGGAGGTGTAGATTCATCTGTATCTGCATGGATTTTAAAACAACAAAATTATCAAGTAGAAGGATTATTCATGAAAAATTGGGAGGAAAATGATAGTAATGTTTATTGTTCTTCAAAAAAGGATTTAGCGGATGCTGAAAAAGTTTGTAATCATTTAGGAATTCGTTTGAACAAGGTTAATTTTTCTTTTGAATATTGGGAAAATGTATTTAAAATATTTTTAAAAGAATATGAATTAGGAAGAACACCTAATCCTGATGTATTATGCAATAAAGAAATAAAATTTAAGGTATTTTACGAATTTGCTGTTAATAATTTAGGGGCAGATTTTATTGCTACCGGGCATTATGTTCGAAAAAAAAAATTCAACAAATTATTGTGTTTATTACGTGGGGTTGATACTAATAAAGATCAAAGTTATTTCTTATATACTATTAATAGACATATTCTTAAAAAATGTTTATTTCCATTAGGGAAATTAACAAAAAAAGTAGTACGAAAAATTGCGCAACGTTTAAATTTATCTACTTTCAATAAAAAAAATTCTACTGGAATTTGTTTTATCAATCCAAAAAATATTAATACATTTCTGGAAACTTATTTCCCTAAAAAGATAGGAGATATAGTAACTACTTCTGGTAAAATAATAGGTCAACATAATGGAGTAATATACTATACTTTAGGTCAAAGAAAAGGACTAGGTATAGGGGGAATAAAAGGTTTTAAAAATATTCCATGGTATGTAGTAGATAAAAATATTAATTATAATTCTTTAACTGTTGCTCAAGGTAAAAACAATTATTATTTGATGTCTATAGGATTAATAGCACATCAAGTACATTGGATTAATAATATTAAATTAAATAAAAATCCTTTTTCTTGTGTAGTAAAAATACGGTATTGTCATAAAGATGTTTCTTGCAAAATATTTTTATATAAATCAAACTTTGTAAAGGTGCTTTTTAAACATCCAATTTCATCTATTACTCCTGGACAATCTGCAGTGTTTTATCTATCAGAATTATGTCTTGGAGGGGGGATAATTAAAGAAAGATTACCTATGTTAACGTTATGAGTAAACTATAGAGTTTCATATTTTAGGAAAATGTAATTGTGACTAAAAATTTTTATTCGATTATGTTATCTCTTTCTGGAATTTGTCAATCTGTTGCTATCGTATGTCAATTGTCTCAAACTGGAATGTGTAATAATAGTGCGTTCAAAATTGGTATTGATAGTATATTAAATATTCATCCACAAACTACATTATCTGTATATGGAAATTCAGAAAAAAATTTAAAATTAGGTATAACAACTTTATTATCTTTATTAAATAATTCCAATAGCTATATTACATCAGGGAAAATACTTCGTTATATATTAAAAATAATTATTTTGGAAAAAAAATTAAAAAGAAATATTATTTGTAAAAAAATATTATTTGATCAAATATCTATATTAATTGAAAAAAATGTAAACTGTGTTAATTCATATGATATATTAACTGATCAGCTGTCAAAAATATATTTAGATACAATTAGCAAACTAGGATCACGTATTCAAATTTTTGGATCACAAGATATATTGAGAAATATGTTAATTCAAAACAAAATTCGTTGTGCATTACTCTCAGGAATTCGTTCAGCTGTTTTGTGGAGACAGATAGGTGGTAATTTTTTTCAGCTTATTTTTTTTAGAAATCAAATATATAATCAAGCTAATAATACATTCAAAAATTTTTTTTCTTAAACTTTTAATTATGAATTTAAAAATTTTTTGTATTCTTAAAAAGGGGTAAGTAAATAATGATATTATCATCTCTTACTGCTATTTCACCGATTGATGGCCGTTATAGTAATCATACTACTAAATTACGAGATATTTTTAGTGAATATGCATTTTTAAAATTTCGTGTAAAAGTTGAATTATTATGGTTAAAAAAATTATTAACATTAAACGAAATAAAAACATCTTCAAAGGAAAGTGAAACTATTGATCATCATATTGATATTATTATCAATAATTTTAATGAAAATGATGCTCAAAATATAAAAAAATTAGAAAAAACTATCAATCATGATGTAAAATCAATAGAATATTTTTTAAAAGATAAGCTATTTAAAATGTTAGGCACACATAGAATTATAAATTTTGTACATTTTTCTTGTACTTCAGAAGATATAAATAATTTAGCTTATTCTTTGATGTTAAAAACTGCTAGAAAAAAAGTTATTATCCCAATGTGGGAAAACATCATTAAAGAAATAAAAAAAATTATAGCTCATTATTATAACTTTCCTATTTTATCTCGTACCCATGGTCAACCGGCTACTCCATCAACTATAGGAAAAGAAATGGTTAATTTTTCTTATAGAATTGAACGTCAACTTAAGCAACTTAAAAATATTAATTTGCTGGGTAAAATTAATGGTTCTACAGGAAATTATAACGCTCATTTTTCCGCTTATCCTAATATAAATTGGCATCAAATTAGTCAAGATTTTGTATCCTCTCTTGGATTAGTTTGGAATCCATACACTACTCAAATTGAACCACATGATTATATTTCCGAATTTTTTAGTTGTATAGCTAGAGTTAATACAATTCTGATTGATTTTAACCAGGATATGTGGGGATATATTTCGTTAAATTACTTTATTCAAAAAAATAATCCTGGTGAGGTTGGATCGTCTATTATGCCT
Organism: Buchnera aphidicola (Floraphis choui); assembly: GCA_039830045.1. Taxonomy (NCBI): domain Bacteria; kingdom Pseudomonadati; phylum Pseudomonadota; class Gammaproteobacteria; order Enterobacterales; family Erwiniaceae; genus Buchnera; species Buchnera aphidicola. Next base: position 279,195 of record CP140044.1, read on the forward strand.
CATAAAATAAATCCTATACATTTTGAAAATTCTGAAGGTAATCTGGGATTATCTAATGCCATAATCAATTTTTTTGTTAACAAGTTACCTATTTCTCGTTGGCAAAGAGATTTAAGTGATTCTACAGTATTACGTAATATAGGAGCAGTTATAGCTTATTCAGTAATAGCATATGATTCTCTTATATTAGGAATTCAAAAATTAAAAGTAAATGAAGTACAACTATTAGAAGATTTAGACAAACATTGGGAAATATTAGCAGAACCTATTCATACTATAATGTGTAAATATGGTATAAGAAATTCTTATGATAAATTGAAATTATTAACTAGAGGGAAAAAAATAAATTCAGCTGTAATTCATAGTTATATAAACAGTTTAACTATTCCAGAAGAAGAAAAAATACAACTAATTCAATTAACACCTATGAATTATTTAGGTTTATCAACGAAATTAGCAAAAAATTTTAAACATCAGCAATATTATGAATAATATTAATAATTTTTCTAAAATAACATTCATATATTATGTTTTGATGTTTATCACTATTTAAAGTTTATAAAGTAGTTCAATTACATTTAAATTAAATTAAAAAGATAAGTTATTTATGTATAAATTATTTCGATTATTAAAAAAAAAATAGTATTAAATACGTATATCATCTTTATTTTAGTTTTATTTTGCAAATTTCATAATTTACAAAAAAATCATAAGACTTATTCTTATAATCATTTTTGTTCTTATAAATTTATACATTCTTGGTCACATATTGTTAAAAGAGCTTCAAAAAAATATGGAGTTGATTCAAAATTAATTGAATCGATTATTTGTATTGAATCAGCTGGAAATAAAAAAGCTATTAGTAGTTCTAAAGCAATAGGATTAATGCAAATAAAACCTCGTAGCGCTGGAAGAGAAGTATATCGATTTCAAGGTAAAAATGGTCAACCATCTATTTACGATTTATATAATCCTAAAATTAATATTGATATAGGAACAGCATATATTTATATTTTACAACATCAAGATTTGTCAGGAATTCATAATTCGGAGATATTGAGATACGCGACAATCGTATCATATGTAAATGGATCTAACATGCTTTTAAAAACTTTATCTAATAATAGAAAGACAGCAATACAAAAATTAAATAAAATGAAAAAAAAGCAATTTTTTAATCATATAAAAAAAAACATCCAGCGATACAGGCGTGGAAATATCTTAAGAAAGTAATGATGATTTATCGTATAATATAATGTTCTTATATTAAAAAACAGTTAAATTTGTTTAAAATTATCTATTATTAAGTGAAATATAAATTATTTTATAGGATTATTTTTATGGGTTTTATGAAAGGAAAAAAAATTTTAATTACTGGAGTAGCAAATCGATATTCTCTTGCTTTTGGTATAGCAAAAGCTATGCATTCACAAAATGCTAAATTGGCATTAACATATCATCTCGATAAAGTAAAAGATAAGGTTTTCTCTTTGGCAAAAGAATTAGGAATTAATATTGTATTTCCGTGTGATGTTTCTAATGATGAGAGTATAAAGCAACTTTTCTTAAATATATCAAAAAAGTGGAAAAAATTTGATGGATTTGTTCATTCTATTGCTTTTTCTCCAAAACATCAAATGTCTGGAGACTATGTAAATAATATAAATAGAAATGATTTTCTAAAAGTACATGATATTAGTTCTTATAGCTTTGTAGGTATGGCTAGAGAATGTAGATCAATGTTAAAAAAAAACTCTTCTATTTTAACTCTAAGTTATATAGGTTCTAAAAAAGTAATACCTAATTACAATATTATGGGTATTGCAAAAGCTTCTTTAGAATCTAATGTAAGATATATGGCAGGTAGTATGGGAGTAGATAATATTAGGGTGAATGCGATTTCATCTGCTCCTATTAAAACCCTATCTGCATGTGGAATTAAGAATTTTCGAAAAATTTTAAATTTTAGTAATTCTATTTCGCCTTATAACAATCCAGTTACAATTCAAGATATAGGTAATACTGCGGCATTTTTATGTTCTAATTTATCTAAAGGTATTACTGGTCAAATAATTTATGTAGATGGTGGATTTAATATTGCTACTATGAATACAGTAGATAATTAAAAAAATTACGTTATTTCATATATTTTATTTAATTTATAATTCTATTTTATTTCACATAAATATAAAATGAAGATAGTTAAATATAACAATTTTTTATGTCGCTCTTTATAAATTACTTCCTCTATTTTTTATATTGTTAGAACCAACCAAGTAATATTTATACATAGTTGTAACTACTAAATAGTATATAAAAGTATTAATATAAATAATTAAATTTTTATTTTATTTTAAATATAGGTTTTATAATTATGTTTCACAATCATCCATTACTTTCAAAATTAAAAAAAAAGCTATGTTCTAAAATACCTCGCATTGAAGGAATAGTAAAAGGTACAGAAAAAGGATTTGGATTTTTAGAAATAGATTCTCGAATTAGTTATTTTATACCACCAAAAGAAATGAAGACAGTAATGCATGGAGATCGTATTATTGCACAATTAAAAATTGAAAATTCTCGAGAAATTGTTTATCCAGAAAAATTAGTAGAACCATTTCTATCTAAATTTGTTGGAAAAATTTACAAAATTAAAAATAAATTTTATATTAAACCAGATCATCCATTTTTAAAAGAACTAATTATTTGTATAGTTTCTTGTGTATTACCAAAAAATATCCAAACTGGAGATTGGGCTATAGCTATATTAACTCAACACAAATTAAAAGGAGATTATAGATTTTCTGCAAAATTAATTAAATTTATTGTTGAAGAAAAAAACCCGTTAGTACCGTGGTTAGTAACTTTATCACGTCATCAATTAGAAATACTAGAACCTAATCTACAAGCTGATAATATTACTTTAAATGATAGCTATTCAAGAATAGATCTTACTAACTTAAACTTCATTACTATTGATCATACTTCTACTAAAGATATCGATGATGCTTTATTTATAGAGCAACAACCGTCTGGATCATTTACATTAATTGTTGCTATTTCCGATCCTACTGCTTATATTGATTTAGGGAGTGTATTAGATATTACTGCACGTGAAAGAGGATTTACCAATTATTTGCCTGGTTTAAATATTCCTATGCTTCCTCGTATTTTGTCTGAAGATAAGTGTTCGTTGAAAATGGATCAACGTCGCCCCGTTATTGCTTGTAAAATGTTATTTAATTGTGATGGAAAATTATTATATGAAAAAACTGATTTCTTTTTAGCGTGGATTACATCTAAATCTCAATTATCATATGAATCTGTATCAGATTGGTTAGAGAATAAAGGAACATGGTATCCAGAATCTGATGTGATCGCTAATCAATTATATTTATTAAATAATTTTTGTAATTTAAGAATTAAATGGAGAAAAGATCACGCACTATTATTTAAAGAACGTCCAGAATATGTTTTTAAATTGTCGAATGATTTCAACATATTAGGAGTATATATAGAACCTAGAAGAGTAGCTAATAGAATTATCGAAGAATCAATGATAGCAGCTAATATATGTGCAGGAAAGTTATTATCAGATAAATTAGGTTTTGGAGTATATAATACACATTCTGGTTTTGAATCTATTAATTCTGAATATGCTACTTCATTATTATCCAAGTATAATATTTCATTTAACATGAGTGAAATTCAAACATTAGAAGGGTTTTGTAAATTAAAACGTACATTAGATAATATATCTAACGAATATCTTGACAATCGTATTCAAAGATTTTTATCTTTTGGAGAAATTCATAATGTTCCCAAACCTCATTTCGCTCTAGGATTTCCAGTTTATGCCACATGGACATCTCCTATTAGAAAATATAGTGATATGATTAATCATCGTCTTTTAAAATCTATTATTACAGGAAAAGAAAAAGCTATTTCTCCTGATAATGAAATTTTGTCAAAAATAAGTGATCGACGTCGTAAAATGAGAATAGCAAAAAGAAATATAGAAGATTGGTTATATGCTATTTTTTTAAAAAAAAGATATTATAAAGAAAAAATATTTGACGCTAAAATAACAGATATATTTCGTTCTGGAATGAAAGTAAAATTAATAAAAAATGGAGCTAATGTTTTTATACCAGCTCCTTTTTTACATAGTGTTAAACATGAATTAATTTGTGATAAAGAAAAAGGAATTGTGTACATTGTAGGAAAAGAATATTATATTATTTCTAATATCATTAAAATTATGTTGGTAGATATTAAAATAGAAACAAGAAGCATTATAGGAAAACCAATTTAACTTGAAAATATTATTATAAGTTTTATTTATTTATATTGTCTCTACGAATATCGTACTAGGACAGTAATAATGGTATTTTAAAAACATACTTTCAATTAAAATTTTCTTAGACATATTAGTAAATTTAATATTATATTTTAAAGTTTAATAAAAATAATACAATATATTTAAGAATTTCAATATGTTATTATAATTTTTATATTGAATATTATTTATTTTATTTATGTATTATTTTTAATTTTTATCTAATTTATAATGATTTAGGAGTAAAATATGAATGTTCCTGTTTTTGATTTATCTGTATATATAAGTTTTTTTTTCAGTTTATTTGCTTTAGTTAATCCCATCGGTATGATTCCTATTTTTACTAGCATAACTAATGCTCAATCTGTAAAAGAAAGAAATCAAACAAATTTTGTTGCAAATTTAGCAGTAATTTTTATTTTATTTTTTTCCTTGCTTTTTGGTAATATTATTTTAGATTTGTTTAATATTTCTTTGAATTCTTTTCGTATTGCTGGAGGAATATTAATTATTTCTATTGCATTTTCTATGGTTAATGGAAAGTTAATAGCAAATATCAAGCAAAATAAAAATACAAGTTTAAAAAGCAACTTAACTAATAATATTGCTGTCGTACCATTAGCTATGCCTTTGATAGCAGGTCCAGGAGCAATTAGTGCTACTATAATTTGGAGTACTCATTATTCTAGTTGGATTAATACATTAGGATGTACTATTACAATAATTCTTTTTTCATGTTTATGCTGGTGTTTATTTAAAATTGCACCTTTAATTGTAGATATTATAGGAGAAAGTGGAATTAATGTAATGACTCGCATCATGGGTTTGTTATTAATGGCTATAGGTGTTGAATTTATTGTTGTAGGTTTAAAATCTATTTTATTTAATTATATATGAAGTTTTTCTTATTTATAAAAATATAATATTTTATGTTATTTAAACGATATAATTTTAGAAATTCAAGTTTTTTATATTATGTTATTTATATGGTTGTTAAGTAATAGTGAAATGTAACATTAAAATTCGAAATTTAGGGTTTCGCCATATTAAACCCATATCAAATCATATGGAAAATTTTACTATTATGCGAAATAGATTCGTATTAGATGAAATATGGTTAGTACAACATTACCCAATTTTCACTATTGGAGTAAGTGAAAAAAAGCACACTTGGTCTATTCCTAAGCATATTCCAATTATATTTAGCAATAGAGGTGGAAAAATAACATATCATGGTCCTGGGCAACTAGTAGTATATTTTTTATTAGATTTAATACGTCGTAAAATAAATATTAGCCAACTTGTTTTATTAATAGAAAAAATTGTATTATCTACTTTAAAATGTTTTTCTATTCGTGCATATACAATGAAAAAATTTCCTGGAATATATGTTAATAATAAAAAAATATGTTCTTTTGGGTTACGTATTAAAAAAGGTTGTTCTTTTCATGGTATGGCATTAAATATTGATATGGATTTATCTCCATTTGATTATATTAATCCTTGTGGCAATAATATTAAGATGACTCAAATTATTGATATCAATCCCAATATAAATTTTAGAATTATTCAATTAGTATTAGTTAATAATATTAAAAAACATTTTCTATAAATTACATTTTTATATACGATATTAATTTGAAATTATTAATAATTAATATATAATATACTTCAAAAATTTATAATATAAGCATATTATAGATTTTTGAAAGAATAGGTATGATTTCTATATAATTTAATCATAGGAATACTAAAACTTATGTATAAAAAAAAAATAACTTTCTAAATAGCAAAAATATTAATATTTCTCGTAAAAAAGAAATATCTATAAGAGTTTTATCAAATTTCAATAATCAAATTTTAAAAAAACCTAATTGGATAAAAGTCAAATTTCCATCTAACATAAATAAAATTCATGATACTATAAATTCTTTAAGACAAAAAAAATTAAATACTGTCTGTGAACAAGCATTATGCCCAAATATATCAGAATGCTTTAATCAAGGAACAGTTACGTTTATGATTCTTGGAACAATTTGTACTAGAAGATGTCCTTTTTGTGCAGTAGATCATGGTAAACCATTAGCAATTAATTTAAAAGAACCACAACAATTATCTCAAGCTGTAATCGATTTGAATATAAAACATATTGTTATTACCTCTGTAGTACGAGATGATTTAGAAGATAGAGGTGCAAAACATTTTTTAAATTGTATTCAAGCTATTCGTAAAAAAAAGAACATCATAATTGAAATTTTAGTTCCAGATTTTAGAGGTGCACTAAAAAATGCTATAAAAACTATTAGTTTATCTCCTCCAAATATCTTTAATCATAATTTAGAAAATGTACCTAGATTATATAAATTAGTGAGACCAGGAGCAAGTTATAAGAAATCATTGAAATTATTGAAACTTTTTAAAGTTACTAACCCAAATGTTATAACTAAATCAGGTTTAATGTTAGGATTAGGAGAAACTAAAAAAGAAGTACTAAAAGTTATGAAAGATTTGTTTGATAATGGCGTTAGTATATTAACTCTAGGTCAATATTTACAACCTAGTACATTACATCTTCCAGTACAAAGATATCTTAATCCATTAGAGTTCTCTCAACTTGAAAAAGAAGCTCTTTCAATAGGATTTAAAAAAGCATTTTGTGGCCCATTAGTTCGTTCATCATATCATGCAGAATTTCAATACAATAATTTAATAAAATTTACTAGAAATATATGCAATTAACTATTATGTATCATTTATTTAGTTCTATTTGAATATTTTTTAATTCTATTAGTGGATTTTTTAAAGATGTAATAGCTCTTCCAATAATAATATAGTCAATATTACATTTCTTTGCTATTCTTGGGGTAATAACGTTTTTTTGATCATGAAAAGATCTTTTTTCTAGTCGAATTCCAGGAGTTAATATTTTAAAGTTATCTCCTAATTTTTTTCTTATATTTAATACTTCTTGACCTGGACAAATAATTCCGTCTAAATTACATTTTTGTGCTAATTTAGACATAACAAGTATATAATTTTTAATTGACATATTAATTCCTATACTTCGAATATCTGACTTGTCAAGACTAGTTAATATGGTTACCCCCATAATTAATGGTTTTTTTTTGTGAAATGATTGTAATGCTAATTTAGCTGATTGTAACATTTTTATTCCTCCACAAATATGAACACTAATCATCCATATTCCTAAATCAGCTGCAGATTTTATAGCCCCAAATACTGTATTTGGAATATCATGAAATTTTAGATCTAAAAAAACATTAAATCCCATTTTTTGAATTTTTTTTATAAATTTACATCCAAATAAGGTAAACATAATCTTTCCTATTTTTAGTGCATAAATATTAGGATCAAGACTATTTATTAATTTCATAGCTTTATTTTTATTAAAAAAATCTAAAGCAATAATAATATTTGGTTTTTTGGTAGCGTTTCGTAGTTTCATAGAACAAAATCTCATATTAATAAATTTTAATTTTATTAATTAGTTCTAGCATTATAAAGACTAATTTTAAATTTTCAAAAACATTTAATGATTTTAAAATAGAAATGTGACATCATAAATAACGTTGTTAGTTTTAACAAAATTAGATATTTAAAAAATTGTAGTTTTTTAAAGTTTAGTTGTATTTTCAAAATCAAAACATAATAATTTTAAAATTATACAATATTTATAAATTTTGAGAAATTTTAAGGATTATGAATTATATTTTAAAAAATTTACTTTATGTTATTAATATATTTTATAATTGTATATAAAACATAAAAATATAATAAGTTTTTTCATTTACTTAAATATATTTTAAGTTTACGAAACTTACATTCTGTTAAATAAATATTATCATTAATATAGTGATTATACGCTATCGATATTGTAACATATATGTTTATTATATATTTTAAAAACTACGTTTTTATAAATGTTAGATTTTAAACGAATAATAATGGAGAATATATGCAACTTAAAAGGATAGCGGAAGCTAAATTACCTACTATATTTGGTGAATTTTTAATGATTGTCTTTGAAGAAAAACATGGAGGAAAAAACCATATTGCTTTAGTTTATGGAGATATTAAAAATCGTCATTCTGTTTTATCAAGGATTCATTCCGAGTGCCTTTCTGGAGATGCATTTTTTAGTTTACGTTGTGATTGTGGATTTCAATTACAATCAGCGTTAATGACCATTGCTAAAGCAGGTAGTGGAATTCTAATATATCATCGTCAAGAAGGAAGAAACATTGGTTTATCAAACAAAATTCGAGCTTATGCATTACAAGATATAGGTTTAGATACTGTAGAAGCTAATCATTATTTAGGATTTTCTGAAGATGAAAGAGACTTCACTTTTTGTGCTGATATATTTAAATTATTAGATATTAAAACGATACGATTATTAACTAATAATCCATTAAAAGTAAAAATTTTAAATAAAAATGGTATAAAAATTATAGAAAGAATATCATTAATTTCAGGAAGAAATATTAATAATTTTAAGTATTTAAACACTAAAGCAAAAAAAATGGGGCATATTTTCCCAACTTAATATAAATTAAATTTAAAATTAATAATAAAATATCAATAAATAGTAAATATATTCCATTTCACTACAAAATAATTTGTATTTTTAAAAATATTTATTAATAAAATTATAAGAACATTATTAATAGTAAATTATTATAAAGATATGTAGGCATCTTGTACATTCCAAACTGTTAAGTGCCTACATAATAACTAGTTAACATGTTTTAAGAAATAATAATATAAGTAATAATTATTTAATATTATAAGAATGTAAATTTCAATAATTTAATAATATTTCTTTATAATAGTAAAATTTTAAATATTTATTATTTATAATTTTATTAATGTTTACATTATATAAATGTAGTATTTTATAAAAATTTCCTAATATTTTAGAAATAAAATTATTTTAAATTTATATTTTAATTTCTGAACACTTATATATTCATTAGATTTAATATTATTTTTATTTCTTTAAAAAATTTATAATAATGGACTTAATAAATAGAATAACTTTTCTATTATTTTCTCCCAATAAGACCTAATGGCCCATAATTTTGGATCTATTAATTTAGAATGTGAAATATACTCATTATGTAGTAAAAATAAATCTTTTCCAAAATTACTATCATCTACTACTAGTGTAATTTCAAAATTTAACCATAAACTTCTCATATCTAAATTTACAGTACCAATTAAACTTAATTGCATGTCTATTAAAATACTTTTACTATGTAATAATCCTTTTTCAAATTGATAAATTTTTACACCAGATTCTAAGAGTTCACTAAAAAATACCCGACTAGCCCATTGAACTAAAATAGAATCATTACTTTTTGGAATAATTAAACTAACTTCTACACCTCTTTGAGCAGCTGTACATATTGCATATAATAAATCATCACTAGGTACTAGATAAGGAGTAGTAATTATTATCTTTTTTCGCGCTGCATAAATAGAAGTTAATAATACTTGATGAATAATATTTTTAGTAAAACCCGGGCCAGAAGCAATTATTTGTATAGCAGAAGGATTATTTTTCTTTAAAGTAATAACTTTACACGTAGGTTGTTTTGGGAAAATTTTTTTTCCAGTTTCTATTTCCCAATCGCAAGAATATACTATTCCCATAGTAGTAGCTACTGGACCTTCTATTCGAATCATTAAATCTATCCATTTACCTATTTTCAATGATCTTTTAAATAAACGTGGATCTACTAAATTCATACTTCCTGCATATGTAATATAATTGTCTATAAGAATAAATTTTCGATGTTGTCTTAAATCTACTCTTCTAAGAAATAATTTATATACGTTTATCTTTAAAGCTTCAACTATTTGTATTCCAGAACTACGCATAATAGTTACCCATTTACTACGAAAAAAATTTATGCTTCCAGCAGAATCTAACATTATCCTACATTTTATTCCTCTTTGAGCTGATTTTATTAATGCTGTTGCTACATCATCTATTAATCCACCAGGTTTCCAAATATAAAAAACAATTTCAATATTATTCCTTGCTAAATAAATATCTTGTATTAGAGCTTTAATGACTTCTTGTGTATTTTTCAATAATTTTAACTTGTTATACTTAATACCTGATATTCCTTGTCTATGCTTGCATAGTTGAAATACTGAAGTTGCTACTTCACTATTATTATTTTCAAATATAAAATTACGGGATTTTAAATTATTTAACCATTTATTTTTTGTAGACCACATAGTACTAGCTAACTTTAATCTTCTCTTTCCAAGATAGAATTCTTTAAAAAATAACCAAGTTACAATACCTATTATAGGAAGTATATAAATTACTAATAACCATGCCATTGCTGACGGTATTGCACGGCGTTTTGAAAGTATACGAATTGTTATACTGACGATTAATAACCAATATCCTGAGATAATTAACCAAGTGATTATAGAATAAAAATTAATCATTTAATAATAATCCAGTTAACATTTCAAAATTTTAAATAATAAAATTAGAGTTCAATTTGTGATAATTTATAATATTTTAAAATATTTTTAAATGAAATATAAAATAATTAATTTTATCTTTATTAGTTATTATTAAATTATAATTAATAATAATACTGAGTTTGATATTTATGATTTTACTATTTAAAAAAGATATTTTAGAATATATTTTAAATTTTTAAAATATATTTAAATTTTAGAATTTATTAAATTAATACCATATGTTTTTATATAATAATTGATCTTTATATATAATTAAATTACACTTAATGGCAGTATATTTCTTGGTTTTCCTAATTTATCTACAGCTACATAAACAAATACTGCTTCTGTTGTACAATAACGCAATCCTAGAGGTTCTGAAGCAACTTTTTTTATCCATACTTCAACTTTTATAGTAATTGAACTATTTCCTATTTTAATACAACGCGCATAGCAACTCACAACATCGCCAACCATAACTGATTTTAAAAATGTCATTCCATTAACACTAACTGTAACTACTCTTCCTCCAGCAATCTCTTTAGCTAATATAGCTCCTCCTATATCCATTTGAGACATAATCCATCCACCAAAGATATCTCCATGTGCATTAGTATTTGCTGGCATTGCCAAGGTACGTAAAACTATTATTCCTTGTGGCAAATGGTATTGTTTATTCATAAAATATTCTCTAAATAAAATTATTAATTATTTGTTTTTAGAAATAGAATAATGTATGTAAATTCCATTGATAAAAATAAAAAATAATGTCAAGAAAGTTAGTCCAAAAACTTTAAAAAGTACCCACATATTTTCTGATAAATAAAACATAAAGTATACATTCATGCCAGCACATATTAGAAAAAAAATAGACCAAATAATATCTAAATTGTTCCAAGTAGAACGAGTTAACGTTATTTTTTTTTCTAATAATTTTTGAATTAATGGTTTTTTAAATAATAGATAATTAATTAAAAATAGAAAGAAAAAAAATAAATATATTATTGTTATTTTCCACTTAATATAGTTGCTATCATGCAATAACAATGTTAAGCACCCAAAAAATAAAACAGAAATACAATTTATGAGATCTAGTTTATCAATTTTGTTAAATAAAATTTTATTCAATATACATATTAAAAGTGTTGAAAGCATTAATACAGCTGATGCATTAAAAATATTATAAAATTTATATGTAATAAAAAAGGTTAAAATTGGAATAAAATTAAATAAATGTTTCATAAAGTTACGTCCAAAATTATGTTTATTTAAAGTATCGAAACGAACGCGATAACATATGAAAACGGAATAAATATATAATTAGTATAGAAGAAATTAAATTAATAATTATACTTAATAAGAAAAATGATATTGATTCAGATATGATGTTTATATCTGATAACAACATTAAAATAATTAGCTTTAAAAATATCCATATTATGATAGCAGGAGAAACTACTTTAAAATTATTTAACGTTATTTGAATGCTATCAATAATAGATTTTGTTATAGTTGTATTATTTATTATTAATATAATTGGAGATAAAGATAACAATATAAAAAATATTATTCCTGGAACAATTAATAATACTAATCCTAATTGAATTACTATTGTATTAATTAATATTAGTAGAAATACGCTCATAAATAAATATGGATTAGTTCTTTTTAATTCTAAAAAAAAATTTTCTTTTTTAAGTGATGTAAACTGTATGAATATTGTCAAAATACTTATTAAAAAAGTATTACCAATTAATGATGAACATAATTTTATTATCGAAAAAAGTAATAATTGTCTTTGTTGATCAGGAGTTAATGTTTGTATAAAATCAAATAATGAATGATAATGATTCGTTTTAAATTCATAGAAAATAGTCAAGATATTTAAATGTAAAGCAAAAATATTATCTAATATTGAAGTTATGCTAGAAGAAAAAAAAGTAATAATAAGTATTATTAACCATTTTTTCTTAAAAAAACTAATAGTATCACAGTATAATGAATTTGTCGTGATATGCATTCATGCTCCTTAAAGTAAAATATATTTCAATATTATATTCTATACAACATTTATTAAAATATAAATTATTCCAATACATTATATATTTATATTTGATATTAAATATCTTTTATTTATGACATAGTAAATAGCATTATTCAGCGATACTTGCTGCGATTTTTAAAGATAAAGATAATCTTTTTATCTCTTTTATAAGTTTTTTTTCATTATAAAAATAATTTTCAATTAATTGAATAATAATTGATCCACAAATAACTCCAGATATTCCTGATGATATAATTTGTTTTATTTGATTAGGATTAGAAATTCCAAAGCCTTGTATCAGAGGTGTCTTAGTTAATTGTCTTAATTTATTAATTAAATTTAATGGTGGCACTATTATTTTATCGTCTATTCCAGTTACTCCAGATCTAGATAATAAATAAATATATCCTTTGCTATATACAGAAATTTTTTCGATAATGTCATTTTTAGCATCAGGAGGACAAACAAAAACTTGTAATATATTATTGATCATAGCACATTGTCTGAAGCTATGTGATTCTTCAATTGGAAGATCTGCTATTAAAACTGAATCAATTCCAATATTAGAACATTTCAAATAAAAATTATTAATTCCAAATTTAAATATTAAATTTGCGTACAGCAGTAATCCTATTGGAATAGTAGAATATTTTTTACGTATTTCGTACAATACTGCAAAGCATTTATTAACGTTTATACCAGATTTAAAAGCTCTTAAATTAGCTTTTTGTACGACTTTACCGTCTGCTATAGGATCAGAAAACGGAATACCTAATTCTAGTCCATCTGCTCCATTTTCAATTAAAGTATCAATTATTTTTAAAAATGTATTAATTGATGGATCACCAATAACAATAAAAGGAATAAAACAACCTCTTTTAAATGGAATTAGTTTGTCATATAATTTTTGATAACGATTCATTATAAATATCACTCTTATATATTTAAAAAATGTTTAACAGTTTCAATATCTTTATCACCTCTTCCTGAAAGGTTTACAATTAATATTTGTTTTTTTTTAGGATTATCATTCATTAATTTAAGTGCATAAGCTAATGCGTGAGAAGATTCTAATGCTGGAATAATTCCTTCTAATTTACTTAAATTTTGAAATGCATGTACTGCTTCAGTATCAGTTATAGAAACGTATCTAGCACGTTTAATATGTTTTAACCAAGCATGTTCAGGTCCTACAGCTGGGAAATCTAATCCAGCAGAAATAGACCACGACTTTTTTATTTGTCCTTCACTTGTTTGCATAATTTTTGTTTTCATACCAAAAAAAATACCTGTTTCTCCATGCATTAAAGGAGCACCGTGTTTTTCGGTGTGAACACCTACTCCTCCTGGTTCTACTCCAATAAGATTAACAGAATCATCTGAAATAAATGAAGAAAATATACCGATAGCATTTGATCCTCCACCTATACATGCAATAATAGAATTAGGTAAACTATTTTCTTTTTCAAAAATTTGTTTTCTCGTTTCTTTTCCAATAATACTTTGAAATTCTTTAACTATAGTTGGATAAGGGTGCGGCCCAGCAGCCGTTCCAAGCATATAATGTGCGTTAATATAATTTTTAGACCAGTCACGTAAAGCTTCATTGCATGCATCTTTTAGAGTTCCATTTCCGGTGTTTACTGGAATTATTTTTGCTCCCATTAATTGCATACGAAATACGTTTTGTTGTTGTCTTTTGATATCTTTAACTCCCATATAAATACGGCATTTAAGATCTAATAAAGCACAGGATAATGCTGCTGCTACTCCATGCTGTCCAGCCCCAGTTTCTGCAATAATTTCTTTTTTTTTCATTCGTTTTGCTAATAAAGCTTGTCCTAAAACTTGGTTCGTTTTGTGCGCACCTCCATGGAGCAGATCTTCTCGTTTAAGATAAATTCGTGTATTTGTTCCTTTTGTTAAATTTTTACATAATGTAAGTGGTGTAGGGCGTCCTGCATAGTTTTTTAAAAGACTAGATAAATCTTCTTTAAATTGGGAACTTTTTAAAGAAGAAACAAAGGCTTTTTCTAGTTGATGTAATGCAGGCATTAAAATTTGTGGAACATACATCCCACCAAAATTACCAAAATATGAATTTAATAAAGTCATTTTAATAATGTATTCCTAATTTATAAACTTTTTAATGAGTTATTATTTTATGTTCTCTCAAAGAACGAAAAAGTAGATCTACTTTATTTTTACTTTTTATTCCAGGAGAAATTTCTACTCCAGAATTAAAATCAAAACCAAAACAACCTAAATTAGATGCTAAAATACAATTTTGAATGTTTAATCCACCAGCTAAAATAACGTTATTTAATTCATAATTTTTCAATAAAGACCAATCAAATGATTGACCACTACCTCCATATATGTTGTCAAATAAATATTTATCTATGTTTTTAAAAGATAATTTTTGATTTTTATTATTATTTGTTAAAGAAATAGCTTTCCATATTTTTATATTAGATGACAACTTTTGTTTTAAATTATTAATATAGTTTTGATCTTCATTTCCATGAAGTTGAATAGCATACAATGGAATTTTACTAGCTATATCAATGATGGTTGTAATGTTTTCATTACAAAATACTCCTACGTATTTCATAACGATTAAATTACTTATTTTAATTATTTGTTTTAAGTTGACGTATCGCGGAGATGATTTGCAAAAAATAAATCCTGAATACATTGCTCCAGAATTCTTTGATAATTTAATATCTTTTAGTCTGGTCAACCCGCATATTTTATTATTTCCTATTATTATTTTTCGGATAGCTGTATCTAAATTTTTTTTAATCATTATAGACGATCCAATTAAAAATCCTTGTACAAAAGATTTTAATTGTCTTACTTGATAATAATTTTTAATTCCAGATTCACTAATAGAAATTATATTTTTTGGTATATTAGGTGCTAATTTATGTGTGTTAGTTATTGATAAAGAAAAATTATGTAAATTTCGATTATTAATTCCAATAATTTTTGCGTTTAAATTAATAGCTCTATTTAGTTCTTTTTGATTACTTATTTCAGTTAGTATACCCATATTTAAAGATATTGCTAGATTTTTAAGAAAAAGATATTGGTGATCATCTAAAATCGATAACATTAAAAGTATAGCATCAGCTTGATAATATCTTGCTAAATAAACTTGATACGGATCAATAAAAAAATCTTTACATAAAATAGGTTGATGGATAGCAATTTTTCGAATTATAGGTATAAATTTAAAGTTACCATTAAAATATTTTTCATCAGTTAATACTGATATAGCTGAAGCATATTTCTTATATGTTTTAGCCACAAATTCTGGACTAAAATTATTTAGTATTCCTAATGAAGGTGATGCTTTTTTAAATTCTAATATGAAAGAAGGATGAATTTTTTTTAAAGATTGGTGAAAATTACGATCTGATAATGTAACGTTTTGTTGGAAAGTAGATAATGGTTGTAATTTTTTTCGATATTTAATCCAATCTAATTTATAATGTATTATATTTTTCAATATACTGTTCAAAATAATAGTCCTCTTTAAAATTTAGAAAGTGCAGTAATCATTTCATATACTTTTCCACTATAAATTATTTTTAAAGCATGTTTTGTATTTTTTTTTAGGTTTTCATTTCCAAATAATTTTAATAACATAGCTACATTAACTGCTATAGTTTCTGAAATTGAACTAGGTCCTTTTCCTTGAAACACGTTTTTTATAATTTCATAATTTTCTTTAGCTGTTCCTCCTAAAATAGAACTTTTATCATGATATTTGACTCCAAAATCGTCTGGAGATAATGTATATGAAGTAACTTTAGAATCATTTAACTCTATAACATTTGTTAAACTATGCAAGGTAACTTCATCTATATAATTGCTATGTACTATTATTGAACGATGACTATTTAGTTTTCTTAGTATATTTGCAACAAGAGTCATTATTTCAGAATTATATACTCCTATAATAGATAAAGGCGGTTGAGATGGGTTTAGTAAGGGACCTAATATATTAAATAATGTTTTTGTTTTTAAAGTTTTTCGAACTAATTCAACATATTTGAAACTCATATGATATTGAGGAGCAAATAAAAAGCAAATATTTAATCTATTTAACATTTCTTGAGATTTGATTTTTGATATATTTACATTAATATTAAATTCTCGTAAAAGATCATATGATCCAGTTTTACTAGATATACTTTTATTACAATGTTTAATTATTTTTAATCCGCATGTGGCTCCAACAAGTGCACTAGCAGTAGATATATTTATACTATTACTATGATCTCCTCCAGTTCCTACAATATCGGCAAACATATAGTTTTGTTTTGGAAATGAATCCATATATTTTAAACAAGCGCGAATAGCTCCTATTATTTCATTTTCAGATTCTCCTTTAATTTTTAGAGCTATTAGAATAGCAGATAATTGTATATCATTAATCTTTCCATTCATTATAAGTTGAAATATTCTATATGCTTCTATTTCAGTTAAATCTTGACTATTATAAATCTTATTTAATATAGTTTGCATTTCATATCTCGTAACAAGTAATAAATAAATTCGTATAATTTTAACTAAAATTTTTAGAGTCATTAATAATAAATAAAAACATTTATACATTATTAACTATATATTAAATATAATTATAATTAAATTAATCTTATTGATATTTAAAATAATTTTTTATATGTTGTTTGTTTATATTTTATAAATCATTTTGAGATTAAAAGTTTTAAATTGTAATAAATAGATTTTATACTATTAAAATATTAAAAATAATTACGTTAATATGTTTAGGAGTCATAATGACACAAAGAATTATGATAATACTACTATTCATAGTAGTATCTATAACTTGGGCAACTACTTTTATGGCTATAAAAATTGCTTCAAATACTATTCCTCCTTTATTTATCACTGGAATGCGATTTTTATTAGCATCTCTTTTACTAATATGTATTTGTTACTACACTAATACTCCTTTATATTTTCCTCCTGGAAAAAAAATATTTCAATTTACTATATGTGTTTTTTATTTTATTATACCTTTTTCATTAATGTTATATGGTGGTACTTATGTGAATTCAATTATTGCATCTATCATATTTGCCAATATGCCGATTATAGTATTGTTTTTTTCGTTTATTTTTTTTGACAAAAAATTACATTTTATTCAATATATAGGGCTAATATTAGCAATTATTATTTTATCAATAATTTTATTTAAAGAAATCAAGTTAGGTGATGAAAAAACAATAAAAGGAATAATTGCGCTTATATTAGCTATGATTAGTCATGCGATAATATATTTGTATTCTAAAGAAAAATATTCTAATATATCTATTTTAACTTTTAACGCTCTTCCTTCTTTTTTTTCCGGGTTGTTTTTACTGTGCATTTCTAACGTTATAGAACATCCTATATTTCATACGTTTTCTAGAATGTCTATTTTAGCAACGTTATATTTGAGTTATTTTTCAGGAGTGTTTGGTATTTTATCTTATTTTTATTTACAAAAAAAAGTAAGTTCTTTTCATGCTTCTATGATTTTTTTTATATTTCCATTAATTACTCTAGTTTTAGAAAGATTTTTTTTTGGGAATTTTATAGAAATAAATCAATTTCAATTAATAATTTTTTTAATGAGTAGTATATTGTTAACTCTAATTCCAGTGAATTATAAAAATCAATAAGTAATTCAGTTTATGATTTTATATAAAATATAATTATATTCTCAACAACTAATAATATTTTAAAATTGAACGAATTAATTATTACAAATAACAAGATTAGTTTTAATACTTTTAATATAAATAATAAATATAATAAATAGTATATGAATAATTAACTATTTTAAACGTATTTGTTAAATTATTTAAATTTACTTAATTTTAAAAGGAAGTGTTTGTGAATCTTATTTTAAATTATATATTGTTTCTTTCTAAAATTTTTACTATCTTTTTATTTATTTCATTAACTTTTTTTATAATTTTAAATATTACGCGAAAAAAAAATAAAGAAAAGTTTAAATTAGACGTTATATCGTTAAATGATCATTATAAATCACTAAAAAACCAGGTTATTTTTTCAAAATTATCAAAATATGAAAAAAAAATATGGAATAAAAAGTATAAAAAAATTGAAAAGGAACAATTAAAAAACAATGTAGCCTTAATTAAAAAAAATAATTATTGTCTTTTCAACAAGATACAACCTACATTGTATGTATTAGATTTTAAAGGAAGTATTAATGCAAAAGAAGTAGACTCGTTACGTGAGGAAATATCTGCAATTATTTTAGTTTTTCGAAAACATGACGAAGTGTTATTAAGATTAGAGAGTGGAGGTGGTACAATAAATGGATATGGTTTAGCAGCTGCTCAATTACAAAGATTAAAAGATAAAAATATATATTTAACTATTTCTATAGATAAACTTGCAGCTAGTGGTGGATATATGATGGCTTGTGTTGCTAATCATATTATTGGCTCTTCATTTTCTATCATTGGTTCTATTGGAGTAGTAGCTCAAATACCTAACTTTCATAAATTTCTGAAAAAACATGACATTGATGTAGAATTACATACAGCTGGAAATTACAAAAGAACGTTAACTATTTTTGGAAAAAACACATCTGAATCACGTGAAAAGTTTTGTTCTGAGCTTAATTTTACTCATACTTTATTTAAGGAGTTTGTTTATAATATGAGGCCATCATTAAATATTGAAGAAGTATCTAACGGAGAATATTGGTTTGGATCTATAGCTTTAAAAAAAGGATTGATAGATAGTATTAATACAAGTGATAATTTTATTTTATCTAAGATCAATAAATTTTCTATACTAAGAATTAAATATACCTCCGATCAAACAATGCTAAGTTCTTTTTTTTTAAAAGTAAAAAAATTTTTAAAAATGCAATTTTCAAACTTTTAAATATATAAATACTTATAAATAACAAAATTCTAAAATTATGTAATAAATTATTATTTTATATTTTAGAAATATAAATAAAATAATTAATATTTGTTAGAATTAATAAAATTATTAATTTTTGATATAGAATATGAATAATATCAAAATTAAAATTAACAAAACATTTTTCTAAGAAATTTATTTATTTGTGTTATAATCGTATAAAATTAAATTAATGCATTTTAAACATAAATGTAAAAAACTAAATTATTTTGAAATTTATATTTGAATTATTAAAATTAAAATTTTATAACATATTTATATCATTTAAAAAATTTTTGTAACTTAATTACAATTTAAGTATTCTCGTGTTTTTATTAAAATTATTCGCATTAACTTTGGATTTCCTACTAAAACAGATCCTAATGAAAAATAATTATTTCCTCCATTAAGATCACTTATCAACCCCCCAGCTTCTTTTGCTTGTAACGACCCAGCTGCCATCATAAAAGGTTGTATATTAAAGTTAAATAAAAAATCTAGTCTCCCAATAGCAACATAACTGTAATCAAGATTTATACAACCTGTAGATCTTAATTTAACGTGCTCTAATAAAAATAAATTAATAATTTTTATAATATTGTTATTTAAGTAATACTTGTTATATGAAAGAATTATTCCAATTAAGCTATCATTTAATGAATTAGTTTTACTGCATCTCATTCTATATCCATTTAATTGAGCTCCTTGTCCTTTAACAGATGTAAATAGTTCATTTCTCAGTGGATCGTATATTACGGATATTTCAGTAACTTTACGAATTATAATAGCAATAGAAACACAAAAATGCGGTAGATTTTTTTTAAAGTTATTAATTCCATCTAATGCATTAATTAACCATATTATTTTCGATATTTTAAATTCTATAATTTTACTTTTTTTTGTAATTATAATGTGTTCTGGATAAGATTGATGAATAATATTAATCATTGATTTTTCTGATATTTCAATCATTTTATCAATAAATTTTTGCTTTTCTATTTGTTTTTCATTATTGATTTTATGATTATCGTAATTTTGAACAAGTACATTTCCACCTTTTCTAGCTGCACGAATGGCAATATTAAGAATAGGATGCATAATTTTCTTTATTTTAAAATAAATATCAGTATTATATAATGAAATTATAGTTTTGTCTGTTTATATTAATAATTTGCATATATATTATTAGAAAATAGCTAATTTTATATAAATAAAACATATTTTAAAAATAAAGTTCTATTATTTATATACATTATAGGATTTGTTATTATTTATTATTATAAGTACTAAATTTTAATAATGTTAACAATTTTCTAATATATTGTTTAAAAAGTTATTGATTAGGGCTAATAAAAATGAAAAAAATTTTAAAAACGCCTATTGAATTTAAAATTAATTTATTGAATTTTACTATACAACAAATGCGTAACTTTTTTATATCTATAGGTGAAAAAGAATTTTGTGCGATACAGGTAATGCAATGGATATATAAATATTATTGTGATGATTTTAATAAAATGTCTAATATTAGCATTAGTTTAAAAAAAAAATTATCGCAATTGTGTTGTATTTCTCCTCCTGTCTTTTCAAATCAAATTATTTCCATTGATGGCACAATAAAATGGAACGTTTCTATTGGTAATAATTTTGTCGAAACAGTTTATATTCCTCAAAGAAAACGTATTACTTTATGCATTTCATCTCAAGCAGGTTGCGCTTTATCCTGTACATTTTGTTCTACTGGACAACAAAAATTTAATAGAAATTTAACTACATCAGAAATAATAGGACAAATTTGGTATATTAAAAAGTTAATATATGAAAAAAAATTAAAAAATTTACAACAAATTACCAATATAGTTATGATGGGTATGGGAGAACCTTTATTAAATTTAAATAATGTTGTGAATTCATTAAATATTATGATAGATAATATAGGTTTTAATTTTTCAAAAAATCGTGTGACTTTATCTACTGTAGGAATTGTTCCTGCTTTGAAAAAACTTAAAAATATGATTGATATATCTTTAGCTATTTCTTTACATGCACCTAATGACATAATTCGGAATAGACTGATGCCTATTAACAAAAAGTATAATATTCAACTTTTATTAACTTCGGTAAAAGAATATCTTAAAACTTCTTATGCAAATAAAGGAAAAGTAACTATAGAATATGTTATGTTATATAAAATAAACGATCAGCTATGTCATGCTAAAGAACTTGCTTATTTATTACGGTATATTCCTAGTAAAATTAATTTAATCCCATGGAACGTTATTCCAAATAGTAATTACATTCCTAGTAGTGATATTAACATAAAAAATTTTGCTAAATTTTTGATCAAAAAAGGATATGTCACTATAATTAGGAAAACAAGAGGTATTGATATTAACGCTGCATGCGGGCAGTTAACAGGAAATATTATTAATATAAATTAATTATAACATATTTATATGTTTTAAAAATAAATATTACTATATTTTTAGTATATTTAGAATGAATTTAAATGAAGTTATTTTAATAAATAATAGGTTTAAAAGAAATGATTAAAAAAAAGTATATTAAACGACGAAAATCAGATCGAATTTATATAGGAAAAATTCCAATAGGAAATGACGCTCCTATTTCTGTTCAAACTATGACAAACACTGAAACAACAGATATTGCTTCTACAGTAAAGCAAATTATACAACTAAAAAATATTGGAGCAGATATTATTAGAATTTCTGTTCCTACAATGGAAGCTGCTGATGCATTTAAAAAAATTAGAAAACAAGTAGATATTCCATTAATTGCAGACATACATTTTAATTATAAAATAGCAATAAAAGTATTGAATAGCGGAACTGATGGTTTAAGAATTAATCCTGGAAATATTGGAAATAAAAGTAAAATTAAACAAGTAATAGATTGTGCAAAATATAACGATATTCCAATTAGAATTGGTGTTAACTCTGGATCTTTAGAAAAAGATATATTAGAAAAATATAAATTTCCAACTCCAGAGGCATTATTAGAATCTGCTATGAGACATATTAATTATTTAGATAACTTTAATTTCAATAAGTTTAAAGTCAGTATAAAATCTTCTGATATATATACTGCTGTTAAGGCTTATAAATTATTATCTAAACAAATTAGTCAACCCTTACATATTGGTATAACTGAATCTGGCGGATTTCGTAGTGGAACAGTAAAATCTTCCATTGGAATTGGAATGCTTTTATTGGATGGTATTGGGGATACAATTCGAGTTTCTTTAGCAGAAACTCCAATAGAAGAGGTAAGAGTAGGATTTGACATTCTTAGATCATTGCATATTCGTCTAAAAGGCATTAATTTTATTGCTTGTCCTACTTGTTCTCGTCAAGAATTTAATGTTATTGAAACAGTAAAAATTCTTGAAAAACGATTAGAGGACATAACTGTCCCCATGAATATTTCTATTATCGGATGTGTAGTCAATGGTTTGGGTGAAGCTTTAACTTCTACAATAGGTATTACTGGTTGTAGAAAGAGCAGTATATTATACGAAGATGGTATTCGTCAATCAAATCGTATTAATAACGATAACATTATTGACGAATTAGAAAAGAAAATTCGGGATAAATCTAAAAAATTATTGCTTTTGACATAATCTCAAAAATTTTGAATAAAATTTAATACAAATAATATTAAATGACATGTAAGTAAAATGTAATTAAACTTATGTTTATAAGTTAATTTTGCAAGATTTTAATGTTTTATAAGGTAAATACGTGAATCAAATAATTCAATCTGTAAAAGGAATGCACGATTACATTCCTAAAGACATTCAAATTTGGCAGTATGTAGAAAGAATTTTAAAGCAAATATTAAATAGTTATGGCTATCAAGAAATTCGCTTTCCTATTATAGAAAAAACAGCGCTATTTAAGCATGGAGTTGGAAATATTACTGATATTGTTGAAAAAGAAATGTATTCTTTTAAGGATAAAAAAAATAATAATCTTACACTTCGTCCGGAAGGAACAGTAGGATGTATTCGAGCTTGCATTAACAATGGATTACTACGATTTCCAGAACAAAAATTATGGTATTTAGGACCTATGTTTCGTTATGAAAGACCACAATATGGAAGATATAGACAATTTCATCAGTTAGGAATTGAATCTTTAGGTTTATTAGGACCTGACATTGATTTAGAAATTATTTTATTAATTCAAAGAATTTGGAAAAATTTAAATATTTCTGAGTATGTTAATTTAGAATTAAATACTATTGGATCAATTAATGATCGAATGAATTATCAAAAATCGTTATATTCATATTTTAAAAAGTATGAATCGTTATTAGATAAAGATTGCAAGCGTCGATTATATACAAACCCATTTAGAATCTTAGATAGTAAGAATAATAGTATAAAAGAAATTATTCATGATGCTCCTATTTTAATGAATTATATTAATGATGATGCTTTAATACATTTCGAAAAATTGTGTAAATTTATTAATAATATGAACATTCCTTATATAATTAATTATAAATTAGTTCGAGGGTTAGATTATTATAATAAAACGGTTTTTGAATGGACTACAAATAAATTTTTATCAGAGTATACTATTTGTGCAGGAGGAAGATATGATTACTTATCAAAGTATCTAGGATATTCTAATGTTCCTGCTATCGGGTGTGCAATTGGAATGGAACGATTAATATTAGTACTGAGATCATTAAATAAATTGTCTAGTTTAACAAATAATATTGATATCTTTATTATTTTCTTAAAACAACATATAGAGTTGCATGCTATACAATTATCTGAAAAGATTCGTACAGAATTGCCATTGAAAAAGGTCCAAGTAAACTTTTCAAGTAGCAGTATCAAAAAGCAATTTAGTAAAGCGAATAAATTAGGAGTTCATGTAGTATTATTACTAGGTTCTATAGAAATACAAGATGATACAGTGTTAATAAAATATTTGAAGTTAAAAAAACAAAAAGTGTCTTTAATAAGAAATATAATTCAAGAATTGAAACTGTTTTTTAAAAATAAATAATTTATACGATACATTCGATATTATATAAAATTATTAAATAATAAATTTATTAATTACATTTAATAGGATATACATTTATGTTTAATATGTTTAAAAACATTAAACAATATGATTTAGATCTCTGGAATATTATAACACAAGAAAATAATCGTCAAGAGCATCATATTGAATTAATTGCTTCAGAGAATTATGCTAGTCCATGTGTAATGGAAGCACAAGGATCTAAATTAACTAATAAATACGCAGAAGGATATCCAAAAAAGAGATACTATGGAGGTTGTGAATATATAGATATGATAGAACAATTAGCAATTGAACGCGCAAAAACTTTATTTAATGCAGATTATGCTAATGTACAACCTCATTCTGGATCGCAAGCTAATTTTGCAGTATATAGCGCGTTATTAAATCCAGGTGATATTATATTAGGAATGAATCTTTCCCATGGCGGGCATTTAACACATGGATCTCCAGTAAATTTTTCAGGGAAATTATATAAATCTATTTCTTATGGACTAGATAACCATGGTGACATTAATTATTCTCAGATAGAAGAATTAGCTAAAATTCACAAACCTAAAATGATTATTGGAGGTTTTTCTTCTTATTCAGGAATATGTAATTGGAAATTATTAAGAGAAATTGCAGATACAGTAAATGCTTATTTATTTGTAGATATGGCTCACGTTGCTGGTTTAGTAGCAACTAATTTATATCCTAATCCACTTGAATACGCACATGTTGTTACTACGACTACACATAAAACATTATCCGGGCCTAGAGGAGGATTAATCTTAATAAAAGGACAAGACGTTAACTTATATAAAAAAATAAACTCGGCAGTATTTCCTTTTTGTCAAGGAGGTCCTTTAATGCATGTTATTGCAGCTAAAGCAATTGCATTCAAAGAAGCAATGGATCCTGCTTTTAAAGAATATCAAATACAAGTAATAAAAAATGCTGAACTTATGGTAAAAATATTTTTAAATAGAGAGTATACAGTAATTTCAGGAAAAACTTTTAATCATTTATTTTTATTAGATTTATCTAATAAAAATTTAACGGGAAAAGAAGCAGAAGTTGCATTGAATGCAGCTAATATTATTGTAAATAAAAATAGTATACCAAATGATTCCAAAAGCCCACTAATTACTTCAGGAATACGAATAGGTACTCCAGCTGTTACTCGTAGAGGCTTAAAAAAACCAGAAATATACAAATTATCTCATTGGATTAGCGATATATTGGATGACATCAAAAATATTAATAATATTTCAATAGTAAAAGAAAAAATATTAGATTTATGTAGATTATTTCCAGTTTATAAAAACTAATTAATATTATACCATCTTTGTTAGATGGTGTAATTAATACATTATAAAAATTTAAAATTATATACTCTATGCAATAGAATGCTTTTAATTAGTAAAATGAGGCAATTTAATTGTAATCTTTGAATTATATATATCTTCTAAGTGATAAAAATATTTTATGCAACCTAAAAATTCAGATTTCAAATATTTTTTTAAAATGTTAATATATTCAAAATTATATGTATTTTTAGGTAATATACAATTAGCAATCCAACCTGAAAATAATAAGCCTGAATCTAAAATAGCTTTTTGTGTTAAAATGGCATGATTAATACAACCTAGTTTTATACCTACTACTAAAATTACACATAGATTCTCTTGTATTACCCAATCTGCAAGAGTAATTTTTTCTGATAATGGGGTAAACCATCCTCCAATTCCTTCTACTATTATATAATTAGATTTTTTATGTAGGTTATGTAAGCCTAACGATAATGCATTAGTACAAATAGGAATATTATGTTTTTTACTTGAAATATGAGGACTAATTGGTTCAGGAAATAAGAATGGGTTCACTTCTTCATAAGTTAGTTTAATAGTACTAAAGCGTTTTAATAAAATTGCATCATTATTTTTATTATTTTTCCCATTATTTCCAGAAGAAATAGGCTTATATCCAGATGCTTGATATCCATAATTTTTTGCTAATATTAATAATAAAGTACTGCATACAGTTTTACCGACATTAGTATCAGTTCCAGTTATAAAAAAACAATTATTCATAAATATATTATTCCAAAAGCTATTTTATAACTTAATAAATATCCGTTTTTATTGGATGGCCAAAACTCTTTTAATTGTTTTATTTGCTTATATGTAGTTGTTTTTATTGTTTTTGCTTTATAAACGTAATTAGCACCTACTTTTTTAATAGACATCATTGCATCTAATACTTCTGAAAAAGATAATGTAATCCAAACATTATCTATAATATGGTTTTTTTTTCTACATGCATGTGAAATTTCTTGCATAGTTAAAAAGTCGTTTGCATGATAACATGAATCTATAGTTTTCCATGCTTGTTTTAGTTCAAATAATGATCCATCTGCTAAAGTAGAAAACATAACTATTCCTCCAGGTTTAGTTACTCTACATAATTCTGAAATACCTTTAGAAAATTTATCGCACCATTGTAATGATAAATTACTCCAACATAAATCAAAAACATGATTATTGATTGGTAGTGATTCAATATCGGCTTGTAAATAATAGTCAGCAGTTTCAAGTTGTTTGGCATATAAAATCATATTTCTAGATAAGTCTAATGCTGTTACTATATTTCCTAGTTTTTTCCATGTTTTACTAAACCATCCAGTACCGCAACCTGCATCAAGAACTGATATGTTAAATTGAGATTTAACTTTTGATAATAACATATTTCCAGAAACTTTTTGTATAATTGAATTATAGTCGTAATTTTTTGCAACTCGATTAAATGAATTTTCTATTTTTTTTTTATTTATCATATAATTTGTATAGGTTTTCAATAAGATAATCAATGTCGTTTTTTGTATGTGTAGAGTTGATAGTAATACGTAATCTTGCTTGATTAACTGGAACAGTAGGTGGACGTACAGCGTTTACCCATAATCCTGATAATTTCAATTTTGAAGATAACTGCATTGTTTTTTTATTGTCTCCTATAATTATTGGTTGAATAGCAGAAAATAAACCATTTAACTTAAATGATAAAGATTTTGACTGATTTAAAAAATATTGAATATTGTCATTAAGTTGCTCTCGAAGATCGTCCGCTTTTTTAATACATCTTAACGATTGTTGTATAGCATAAACTTGAGCTGTTGGCATAGCAGTGCTAAATATAAGATGTTTAGAAAATTGTATAATGTATTCTGCTATATCTTTATTACAAAGGACTGCTGCTCCACTAATTCCAAACGCTTTACTAAAAGTAATTGTAAGAATATCTGGTTTAATACCTTGTTTATTACAACTCCCTCTTCCTTCTAAACCCATAATTCCAATTCCATGGGCATCATCTACTAATAATAATCCTCCTACTTTTCTAGAAAAATTAAAAATTAAAAGTAAAGGAGAGAAATCTCCATCCATACTGAAAACTCCTTCTGTAACAATTAGTATTTCTCCTCCATTTGAACGATCATATTGGTTTTTCAAACTGGAAATTTCATTATGTACAAACCTATAAAGTTTTCCTTGGCTATTGTATGAAGATATTAGTAATGAAGCATGAGAGAATTTATCAGCAAAGATTCGATCCTTTTTTTTAATTAATGTCATAATGACTGCTTCGTTAGCTGTAAAACCAGAGATAAATAATATTGCTTTATGATACCCCATCCATTCAGCAAGTTCCTCTTCTAACGATTGATGCAAAGTACTATATCCAGTAATAAAACTAGACCCACTAGATCCAACTCCATATCGATCAGCTCCAACTTTCCATGCGCGTATTATTCTATAATCATTGCTTAGACCTAAATAATCATTACTAGAAAAATTTTTATATTTAAGATGATTTATTGCAATTAATTTGCTTTTATTTTTATTTATTGCTGTTCGAGTTCTAAATTGTAATTTTTTAGAACATGTATACATTTCATGGGATATTCTTTGTTTCCAAATCATGATATTCCTGCATTATAATATTTTTTGTTTTTTA